>NZ_QSRV01000003.1:0-74861 GCF_003437235.1 Collinsella sp. TF07-1 | reverse complement strand
GGGGCGCTCCAGCTCGTGCGCGCCAGCGTCCACGCGCTCAACGACAATGCGACCAACCTCTCCGTGCAGCTCGAGCGCATCGTTGAAGGCGTACGCTCGGACAGCGGCCCACAGATTGAGCTTGAAGTTTTGGCCGAGCATGCGCCCGCCAACGTCGCCAGCTGCTTTGCGGCGGTGCTGCGCGAGGCGCTTTCCAACGCCATGCGCCACGCCCATGCCAAAACCATTACCGTGCGGTGCATGGAGCATCCGTCGTTTTACCAGCTCATCGTTACCGATGATGGCGCAGACGCGACCCCGGCGAGCAGCAGCAACGTCGCAGAAGGCATGGGGCTCGTCTCCATGCGCGAGCGCGTCGAGGCGCTTGGCGGCACTTTCACCGCCGGCCCGCGTGCCGGCGCCGGCGGCTGGCGTGTGTTTGCCACCGTCCCCAAACAGCAAGGAGATGACGCCCGATGAGGCTCATAGTTGTCGACGACGACCGCTTGGTAGTCGATTCGCTCAAGATTATCCTGGGCGCCCAGCCGCAGATCGAAGTGGTGGGCACCGGAGCCGACGGCAACGACGCGGTGGCACTCTACGCCGAGCACGCGCCCGATATCGCGCTGCTCGACATTCAGATGCCGGGGCGCGACGGGCTTTCGGCGGCGCGCGAAATCCTTGAGCACGACCCCGCGGCACGCGTGGTGTTTCTGACGACATTCTCGGATGACGAGTACATTGTATCGGCGCTCAAGCTGGGCGCCCGCGGTTACCTGATCAAGACCGATGTCGCCGCCATTCCGCCAGCGTTGGCGCAGGTCATGGATGGCAAACGCGTGCTCGAGGGCAAGGCGATCGAAGATGTTGACTTTGACGGGATGGGCGACAAGACGGGCACGCCCCGCCGGCCCGCAGCCTTTGCCAGCCTGACCGACCGCGAGTTCGAAGTCGCCGAGCTCATCGCCCGCGGCCTCGATAACAAGGAGATCGCTGCCACCGCCTATATGGGCGAAGGCACCGTGCGCAACCACATTAGCTCGATCCTAGCCAAAATGGGCCTGCGCAACCGCACGCAGATCGCCATCGCCTACCTGCGAGGGTAATTACCCAACAACCGACCACCCCGGCAAAGTAAAATGGCTGCCACCGATTTAATGCCATTTCAAAACTATGCCGGTTTACTACGATGAATCGACCACCTTCGACCACGGCAAATTGCGCGCTTCCAAAACCGCAGGTAGAACGCTTGCAATATTTAGAAAAATGCAGTCATGGTCGGGAATGCCGAATTCATCGTAGTAAACCGACATAGTTTTATTCGCGACGGCCCTGCACGAGTGCCTCCGCAAACCTCACGAGACCAAAATGATCCGTTTTCTTCCGCCCACGGAGATCGGCTGACGGCGCCCACCACGAAATCGGCCCATCTACTACGTTTGACCCGATACCCCTGACCATAGCCGCGTTTCATGAAAAACCGCAGGCGTTCTACCTGCGGTTTTCATTTCGCATTGCTTGCCGTGGTCGAGGGCTGCCGCCTAAACATAGTAGATGGGCCCATTTCGTGGCAGACGGATCACGCGGCAGCCTTCGCAAGGCAAAAATGATCCGCTTTCCTCCGTCCATGGGAGATCAAGAGCTGTCACGGATATGGTGCCATTTCAAAACTATGCCGGATTACGGAGCTAAAGTCGGGGCCCTCATCCATACCTTCATTTTTTGAAAAACGGCAGGCTATCTACCTGCGGTTTTGTTTTTGCGATTTTCTATATGGTCGGAGGTTCGCCATCCAGCCCCGTAATCCGGCATGGTTTTGTTAGCGGCGGCCCAGCCGCGCGTTCAAGCGCGGGGCCGGCGGGGCAATTTTGCCCCGCCGGCCCGTCTACGCGTTATTCCGGCTTAGTTTCTACCGTGGGAGTCTTGTCCGCCGCAACCGGAGTACGGGCGGTGTCCATAGTCAGGCAGTGCTTGGGGCAGCTCTCGATGCACTCGCCGCACACCACGCAGGCGTACGGATCAATCGACCACGTTCCGCCCTTGCGATCGACCGCAAGCGCACCCGCCGGGCAGCGGCGAGCACACATGCCGCAGCAAATGCACACGTCCATGTCGTTGACGATGTGCCCGCGCAAGCGCTCGGGCGCCGTCAGCCCCTCCTGCGGATAGCACACCGTGACCGGCTGCTTGACCATAGAGCCCAAGGCCGTCTTGGCAAATGTCAGCAAACTCATGCCGCGCCTACCTTTCCGTGCAGCTAATGCAGGGGTCGATGGTCAGGATGATCATGGGCACGTTGGCAAGGAGCACGCCCTGCAGCGCATGCGTCAGACCCGCCAGGTTCTGCGACGTCGGCGTGCGCACGCGGAAGCGGTCCAGGTTCTTGGTGCCGTTGCCGCGCACATAGTAGTACGCCTCGCCGCGCGGCTGCTCAATCACAACCTCGCCGCGCGCGCCGTCGGCCGGCGTAAGCTTGGTGCGCCCACCGATACCGTCGTGCGGAATCTTGCCCGCAAGCTCCTTAATGATGTCCATGGCCTGCGTGACCTCGGCACAACGCACTTGGCAGCGGGCATAGCAGTCGCCATCGGTAGCGACGATCGGCTCAAACGCGGCCAGATCTGCATAGGCGCCGTCGCCGAACATGCGCACGTCGTAGTCCACGCCCGAGGCGCGGCCGAACGGGCCGACCATCGACAGATCCAGCGCGTCCTTCTTGCTGATCGCGCCCACGCCATGCAGGCGCTCGCCGCAGCTGTCGTCGTCCAAAAACGTATGCACCAGGGCCTCGTAGTCGGGACGCATGGCATCGAGCGTCTGGACAATGCCCGCTAGCTCGGAGTCCTCAATGTCGTGCTTAAGGCCGCCGATCTCGTTAATCGAAAGGATCACGCGGCCACCGCAAGTGCTCTCGAAGATCTTGAGAATCTGCTCGCGCAGCGTCCACGAACGATAGAACAGCGCCTCGAAGCCAAAGGCATCGGCGAGCAGGCCCAGCCACAGCAGGTGCGAGTGAATGCGCGAAAGCTCGTGCAAAATGGTGCGGATATACTGCACGCGGCCGGGCACCTCGATGCCGAGCATGCGCTCGCAGGCGCTGGCATAGCCGCAGCTGTGGCCCACGGCGCAGATACCGCAAATGCGCTCGGCGATGTAGCCAAACTGATGCATGTCGCGCTTTTCGGTGAGCTTCTCGAGCCCGCGGTGCACAAAGCCGATCTGCGGAATTGCCTCGATGACGCGGTCGTCCTCGATCACCAGGTCCAGATGAAGCGGCTCGGGCAGCACCGGGTGCTGCGGGCCAAACGGAATAACGGAGCGATGTGCCATGGACCTTACGCCTCCTTTTTCTGCTTGTCACGGGCGGCCTTGGCGGCAAGCGCCGCGCGAACCTTGGCCGCTTTCTCGGGATCCATGGCGGCGAGCTTTGCCTCCAGCTCGGCAGCCTTAAGTGCGGCCTTGGCAGCAGCTTCATCGTGCTGAGCATCGGAGCCGGTAGCCGCAGCGGACTGGGCGACGGCAGTGCCCGCAGCATCGCCGGCACCCGCAGCGCCCTCCCCCGCAGCAGCAGCGGCAGCGGCCTTCTCGGCTGCGGCCTTGCGCGCCTTGGCCTCGGCGGCGGCACGGACCTTCATGGCCTTCTCGCGCGCGGCCTTCACCTCGGGCGTGATGACGCTCATGGGTTCGGCAGTCGAAACCTGGTAGAAAAAACCCTTAAAGTCGATCTGCATGTCGGTGATGGCAAGACCAAACAGGTCGTGGGCCTCATTTTCAAACGGGAACACCGCGGGGTAATACGAGCTGATGGACGGAATCTCCTGGTACTGGTCGATGCCCTCGACCACCAGGTTCTCGATCGCATAGCTGCCGTCCTGCGCAATATGCTCCTGAGCAGCACGGACGTTGATAAACGTATAGACCAAGCGATACGAGCCGTCGTCGACGTTGCGCTCGGCATGCATTTGCACAAAGCGCGCGCCGACGCCCTTGAGCGCCTGGACATGCGGCAGGAGCTTGTCGATCCCGACGGTGATATAGATAGCCTTTTGCATTACTCGACCTCCTTTGCAGCGGCGGGCGTCTCAGCAGGTGCGTCGCCAGCGGCGGGCGCAGCAGGCTTCCCGGCAGGCGCGTCACCGGCACCGTCAGTCCCGGCCCCCGCAGCCACAAACCCGTCCTCGCCCAGCTCAACGCCACCATCCCAAGTAGCAGCGCCGCCCACGGTGAGCGGATCGCCGCCGGCGCGCATCACGGCCTCCTTCTGGTCCAAGATGCCGCACGCCTCCACAATGGCATCGATCACGGTCTCGGGGCGAATGGCGCACCCGGGCGCGTACACGTCCACGGGAATCGCGCGGCCCACGCCGCCGATCACGTTATAGGCATCGCGGAACACGCCGCCCGAACACGCGCAGATGCCGCACGCCACCACGCACTTGGGCTCGAGCATCTGGTTGTAGATCTGGCGCACGACGGGCAGGTTCTGGGCATTGACCGACCCCGTCACCAAAAAGATATCCGCATGCTTGGGGTTGCCGGTGTTGACCACGCCAAAGCGCTCCGCATCGAACAGCGGCGTGAGCGAGGCCAGCACCTCGATATCGCATCCGTTGCAGCTCGAGCCGTCGTAATGAATAACCCACGGCGAGCGCGACATTTTATGATCCATGGATGCCGCCTCCTAAATAAACACGTCGACGAGGATGGGCATAAGGTTGAGCAGGCCAAACACCAGCGCCACGCCCCAGCCGAGCTTAAAGCAGCTGCGCCAGGTGCTGCGCGCGAAGGTGTTGTCGATCAGCACCTCGACAAAGTACGTCGCGGCCATCACGACCAGGGCGACCACCCAGCTCACCGGGTTGTCCCAGACAAAGAACATGCCCACCCACATCAAAAACAGCACGGTCTCGCACCAGTGCATAAGGGTCATCTTGGCCAGCGTGCCGCCGCTCATCTCGGTGGCGACACCCTGGACAATCTCCTGATGCGCGTGATGCGAGTACGAAAGGTCAAACGGCGACTTGCGCAGCTTGATGGTAAGCACCGCGAGCAGCGCGAGGAAAATGGGCGCGCTGTACACGATGATGGGGGCCGACTGCCCCGTCACGGCGATGGAATCAAAGCTATCGGTGGCAAGATACAGGCCCACGCTCATCAACAGAACGGCGGGCTCGTAACTCATAACCTGCAGCAACTCACGATCGGCGCCAACCTGGGCAAACGGGCTTTGCGTCGAGGCGGACGCCAACACCACAAAAATCGCGGCGAGTGTCACCATAAAAGCGCACAGCAGCGTGTTGGAGCCCGACACAAAGATGCCGCCGCCCACCACGGTAAAGATGAGCGCGCACGCCATGTAGGTATCGTCCATGGTGTTTACGCTGGCGGGGGCCTTGCGCAGCAGCTTGGCAACGTCGTAGAAGGGCTGCAGCAAGCGCGGGCCCACGCGGCCCTGCATGCGAGCCGAAAGCTTACGGTCAAGACCGTCAATCAGGCCGCCCACAAGCGGCGCCAGCAAGGCAAACGCCACGGTGCCAATAAATATGCCCACGACGCCCGAGCCTTCGAAATACTTTCCGCGCAGCACCGAGGGCGCACTCATGGCAAGCCGCTCGGGCCCAATCCACGCGCAGCACAGCAGCGCAAACAAGATAATGCTGCAGCACACGACGCTACCCGCGGGGCCAATACGCTTCTCGCCAAGGGCGTCCTCCGAGTACCAATTGCGCTTTTCGGCCTTTACCTCGTGTCCCATCGAGCCGCGGAAATGACGGTAGTTCTCGGTTCCAACGCCCGAAAGGTACACGTTGACGTGCGGCTTATTGCTCACGCGGAACGACGTCAGCAGCACCACGGCGATAAACGCCACGATAACCACCATCAGATACATGGCATCCTTGCCAATAACGTACGGCACGCGGCCAAACACCATGGCCAAGTAAGGCGACACCAGACCGCTCGAGATAACCGGGAACGCCACGCAGCACAGAATCAGCAGCGCGGCGATGGTATTGAGGGCCATCCATTCGGTCTTATGGACATTGACCTCAACGTTTTGAGCCGTGGGGTCGACGCCCGAAAGCTTGGCAAGCCACTTGCCCCAGAAGAAGAACGTCGCGGCCGAGCCAAAGGCAAGCACCATGATCATGAGCACGTTGCCGGTCTGGGCAAACGCCACCAGGGCGCCCCACTTGGACACGAGCATGCCAAACGGAGCCACGAACATGCCCATAATGCCCAGCATCATCAGGCGCGTCAGGTGCGGCATGCGGCTGAACATGCCGTCCATGTCCTCGATATTGCGGCTGCCGATATGATGCTCGGCCGTGCCCACGCACAGGAACAGCAGCGACTTTGCCACCGTATGGAACAGGATCAGGAAGATCGCGGCCCACACGGCCTCGGGCGCGCCGACGCCTAGGCAGGCGCTGATAAGGCCCAAGTTGGAAATGGTGGAGTACGCGAGCACGCGTTTGGCGTTGCTCTGCGAGATGGCCATGAGGGCAGCGAGCAAAAACGTGATGGCACCCACACTCGTGACCATAAAGCCAGTCACGGGATAGATGGCATAGAGCGGGCTGAGCTTGACCATCAGGAACACGCCGGCTTTGACCATGGTTGACGAGTGCAGCAGGGCGCTCGTGGGCGTGGGGGCAACCATGGCACCCAATAGCCAAGTGTGGAACGGCATCTGCGCGGCCTTGGTGAGTGCGGCGAGCGACAGCAGAACGACCGGCATCACCAGCAGCGCGGATTGCGCGGTTCCGGCGCCGGAAAGCTCGATCATGCCCGAGATGGTCAGCGGCATGCCGTTAACGTGCAGGTACATGAGCCCGGCCAAAAACGCGATGCCGCCCAGCATGTTGAGGATGATCTGGGTGAAAGCGTTTTTTATGGCCTCGGGCGTGCGCGTGTAGCCAATCATGAGGAACGAGCACACGGTGGTGATTTCCCAGCCACAGAACAGCCACTCAAGGTTGTCGCTTGTCACGATGACGAACATGGCCGAGAGGAACAGGAACATAAGCGCCAGGAACTGCGGGCGTCGGTCAGGCGCCGTCTGCCCGCGCAGCGCTGCCTCGTGCTCGTCGTGGGCCTGGAAGTCCTTCATGTAGCCCAGGGCGTACACGCAGATAAGGCTGCCGACAATGCCGACGGCAAGCACCATGATCACGCTCATGTAGTCAAGGTAGAGTGGCGTTGCCGTGACGGCTTCGGTCGCGGGCAGCGTCATAGCTGCAAAGGTGAGCGAGCCCACCAGCTGCACCACGCCGAGCACCGTGGTGAGCGTGCTCTTATATTTACGCGCGTTGTACAGGATGACGGCGCACAGGATCACGTCGATGACGGAGCTGATGATCGAGAGCACATGCGAGGTGCCGGGGGCAACCTCGAAGCTCTGCGGGCCCGTGCCAAAAAACATGACGGCGACTACAACCGTCACCGCCATAATAATGCCGGAGCCTATGAGCCCCGCCGCATCGCGGGCGCGGTCACCGCGCGCGAGCAGCATGCCCAGCGCCGGTACCAGCGGAAACAGGGTAAGGAAATACAGTAGCGTCATACCATCACTCCCCCATGCAAAAACGCTGCAATTGTTTAACGTTATAGCTCAGTTGAGGAGTAGCGGCGGCGGGTTTTCGGTCAACTGGGGAGTTTTAGGCGTACGGGGTAACGAGTCTGTCCGCTTTGGAGCAGAGAGGCGACGCTCCCCCTATCGCGGCGGCGGGCGCACGGGCCACTGCGCGCGGTTTATTAACCACTTTGGAGGATGTTCCAGTAGGCTCACGACGGTCCAAAAAGTTGGCGCGGCAAGAAAAATGCGCCCCTGTGGGCGCACCATCCCGTTCGCTATTCCGCCTTTTTAACGCGCGGCTTGCGACCGCGCGGCTTATCAACCAGCGCGGACTCACCGCTCTCGCGATACTGGCGGCACCAAGCCTTGACCGAAGACTCGCTGGGAATCTTGTGCTTGATCATGGCCTCGCGAACCGTTAAGCCGTTTTCCAAGCGGTCCTTGACCACGGCGAGCTTAACTTCGTACGAATAGGTGTGATGATGCGAACCGGCGTTGAGAACGGCGTCGGCACCGCCTACGGCATACGCGCGGGCCCACTGACGAGCCGTGGCCTGGGGAATGCCAAGCTCCGCGGCGAGGGCGCGATGACCGACCCCCTCTTGGAGGATCTCGACGGCGCGCTGCCTAACCTCGGGCGCATGCGTGCGAGTCCTAGTTGCTTCCGACATACCTGCCACTTCTTAGCCTTAACCGTTAATCTGCTTTCTTACGTGCAAGTTAGATAGTAGCATTTTACTGTTTGCTCAAAGCAGTTAATTAAAATAGACGCGGCGTTATCTGGGCATTTGCCATTTATTTGCGACAGTTCTTTACATTTAATTTACGCAGCTAGTTAGCTCGCAGCTCATTGAGCGTGTTTTACCAACCAGATTGGTATCTTTTTGTTTCGCTTGGTATGGTCTTCATAATTATTAACCCCTCTAGCCTCTGGGCTAGCATGTCAGTCTTCCGCGTACTTTCCAGCTTTCCACTTAACATTCCAGCTTTCCACTTAACTTTCCAGCTTTCTACCCAGCTTTCCACCTTAAGTGTTAAGTTAAGTGGGAAGTTGGAAAGCCTGGTGGAGGGGTCGGGAGAGCTAAAACACCTTTCTCCAACGGCGGCTGGACAGTTAGTTCAGATACGTATTTTTCTATGCTGATAAAGCTGCGCTATGGTCCCCGGAGAGGGTTCTTTGGCGACTCATTGCACGCAAATCGAGCCCAGATAGCTACCGAATCCTAGTTTTGAGCCCCTTTCTTCCCCAAAACGAGCGCCGGATGCGCCTGCTGCGGTCTGGAATTATACGTATCTGAACTAACTGTCCAGCGGAGTCCAAGACTGGGATCGCGCAGACTAGAAAGGGGGCGGCAACCGGGTGGTTGCCGCCCCCTTTGCGAAGCCAGTTGGCTTCGGAACTAGTGGTCGATGCCGTTGAGGTTCACCCTCGTGAGCGTGTAGGTCACATAGTCGGGCGATTGAGGCTTTGCGCTCGCCACGTCACCCTTGACCAAGCTCGCTGTCATCACCAGACGATAGTTCGCGTAGAACTGCTCACGCTGTTCAACCTGCGTGTTGACCTTAACGGTAAAGGGCAGGCTAAACGTCGTATTACCGTTCTTCGTTTTGAACTTGCCGTTCTCCTTCGAGTCAGTGAAGGTGATCGTGCTACCGGAGGGAGCGACCGCGGCAAGCTTACTCTCCGTCACTGTTACGTAGTTGGAGATATCATCCGTTACGCTCTCATACGTGCCGTCGGTTCCGCGGCGCTGAAGCGCGAGCGTGTACACAACAGAGTCTGCGTTCGCAATTGCCTCGGCGGCGTTGCTGAGTCCACCCAGTTCATACGTGGCACCCAGACCAATCGTGCCATTCGCGATCGGACGCAGGTCGTCCACGTTAATACCAAGCTGCGACTTATCTGGCGCAGAAAGCGTAATGGTCGTATCACCCGTGTCCATGCGATAGTACCCGACGTTACCGCGCTTCGTCTGCGTCAGGCTCGAGGTATTAAGGCCTTCCTTACGCGTCGAAAGCTTGGCGGTATAGGACATCTTGGTACAGGCGTCCTCGCCAGACTGCTTGGACAGGGAGATGACCTTGTTGCAGCCGTCCGGCGTAAGGCGAATCTCTTCCACAGCCGTGCGCACGGTAAAGGATCCGCCCGTTGCACGCTTGCGGATTCTGGCGAGGTCACAATCGAGCTTGAGCTTCAGCGAGTCATCGCCCGTATCCGTCACGGTCTGCGTGAACGCAGGCGTCGAAGAATCACACTTCGCCCAATCTTC
Organism: Collinsella sp. TF07-1; assembly: GCF_003437235.1. Lineage (NCBI taxonomy): Bacteria > Bacillati > Actinomycetota > Coriobacteriia > Coriobacteriales > Coriobacteriaceae > Collinsella > Collinsella sp. TF07-1. The sequence goes on along the minus strand of NZ_QSRV01000003.1, from coordinate 65,036 downwards.
GCCATCCCACTTATAGTTCTGATTGTCGATGGCAACATAGAATTTAGCGATCGCCGAGGTTCCGCTCGGGAAACTACTCACCCCCGTCAGGGTATTGTTGGCGCCATACTTGCACAGTGACGTATCGAGCTGATAGAACAAAGAGTCCGAGTCAGCATAGCTCTGACTTGGGTTAAACGTAATCGTGTCGGTAACGTCAAGAGAAAGAACGTAGGCGGCGCCGTCCGTCGACTTCGAAACCGGAGTGCGCGCCTCCGGCTTCCCGTCGTTAACTTCCTGCCCGTAATTGGACAAGATGCTGTATGTCGATGCCGTACCGTTTTGATTATCGTCGCCACCGGTGCGCAAGACGTGATGCAGATTCCAAGATATGCGGCCACCCGAAGAATTCGAGTCAATAGACGAAGCCGTAAAACCGTTGATACTAGCTTGCGTCACGCCGTCGCCCGACTTGGGCACGTTGACAACTAGGTAGACGCTCTCCGATGCACGCTTCTCTCTGCCGGTATCCTTCTCCTTAGGTACCTTTAGCGTATAGCGGCTGTTGCTGGGAACGTCAGCACCCGCAACCTTAAACAGCGTCCACTTGCCATCGAGTTTCGCTTTAGCGGTCGCCTCTGCCTCGTTATCACACACGGTCCATGTGCCGGCGCCATCCTGTGTGGCCGACACATCCAAAATCTCGCTCAGCCATCGCTCCTGATATGGATTGCCCGCAGAATCCTTAAAGCCGTCGTTTCCGCTCAGGGAAACGCTCGTTGCTCCGCCTTCGCCCACCGTATAGTGATACTCTCTGCCACCGGCCCGGCCGTCAACGTTCGCATCGATGAGCGTAAGCTGGGTGCCCTGGGGCAACCTTCCGTCGGCACCATTGAAGAGGATGCTCTTACCGAGCCCCTTCATCGAGCCGCCAGCAGCCATATAGCTGTCCCAGCCAAAGTCGACTTCCTTCCCATTGGCAGAATTGTATGTCCAGGTAAGCAGACCCGTCATCGGCTCGCCAAAGCTCGTAAGCACGTGTGCATCTTTTCCAAGGTTAGCGTAGTCTTTTTCTTTAAATTTGATGCCGTAATCATACGTTGCAGCGAAATCAATCTCGAGCTTGCGCTTAACGACGATCGGCACCTGAACGTTGTAGCTCTGACCCGCCTCGGTAAAGGTAACGGTCAGGAGCGTAAAGCGGCCCTTGCCGTTGTCCCAATCGGAGCTTGGGCTAAACGACATATTGTTCTTGCCGTTGTTCACTACACGAAGCGTGGGATTGTTCGACGCGTCATCGTCCTTAACGAACACACCATCCTTGAGTTGGAAAACATCTGCTTTGGCCGTCACGTGCGGATTGGTGCCATTCTCGTTATTCAATCTGCAAGCGTCAGAGAAGCCGCCGTTCGTGATGATGTTTAGATAGCTCTTGGCCGTCGTATTATCGGTACCCGAGATCACCAAAACGGGAAAATCCGTTGCAACCTTGCTGTCGCTTGCATCGTTATTCGCATTGAACATGCTCGCCACGGATTTGGCGTTATAGCTCGACGTATTTTGATAGGCGCCATCGTCATTGATGCCGCCGATGTTGGTGTAGGTATAACGGTTGGCAACGCCGGGGCTCGACGGATTCTGGATGGCCGTGGCAAGGCCAACGTTCATGCCGTCGCCGAACAGATAACGGCCGGCCGTGTCAGCATCGGAGGCGCGCACAACAAGGCCACTCGTCGGACTCGTCGTGACGTAGGGCGAAACGGCCACCGTCACATTGCCGTTCGCAGCATCGTTGCCATACAGTGTCGCGCCCTTGGCATCGGAAAGCTTGTCTTCATAGGCAGCAAATGCGATGTATGACTTTTTGTTCACTTTTTTAAGGTCGTCGGTGCCGGAAGAATTGCGCATCAGCTTGAGCGATTCACTCGCACTGTTTGGTCTAATGGCAATTCCTGCGACAAAAACGTTGACGAGATCAGCGGATGAACTATTTCCGAACAAATAGCCCTGGCTAGTTTGCGCCCCAAAGATATTGCGATCCATGAGCACATTTACGAGCCTAAATGAGCCACGGCCATCGCCAGACACGCCACCAGAACAACTTCCCAGCGATGAGTTCCATGCAGCGTTCTTGCTACCGGTAAAGTTATTCTCGCCAATGGTCGAGTTCAAAAGCGTGACAGAGTTCGCCGTGTTACCGATCGAGCCAACAACACCACCAGAATACGAACCATCGACGACCAGTCCAGTGATAGTTGAATTCTTGACCTCGAGGGCACACCCACCTTTCAGATCACCGATTAAACCGGCAGAGCACTCACGAGCACCAAGATAGATGTCTTTTATTACACAGCTATCGAACTTAAATGCACCGCCCGAAGCTGCTTCGCCGACTGCACCAGCAACGTACTTAAGATTATTCGATCCTCTAACACCAAATACCGTTTTATTCTGCACGTCGCCATGGATGCACAGATTGTAGACAGACACGATTCCATTTTCGGACCTTCCGATAAGGCCGCCGGTCCCCTCGGTCGCGCTCGATGCTGCCGGCTGAAGCGTGACATTGCTGATCTCCGCCTTTCCGGCACCCTGCGAAGGCGTTCCAGCGTCATCGGTGTTCACCAGGAAACCACCTCCGGCAAGACCCACGATACCGCCGGTCCTTGCGCTGGCAGCAGTTGACATAATTGTGGAACTCTCGGCAATAGGCATATTCGTTTTTGCCCAAACGCCACCAGCGGAATTTTGGTTCAGCTTGCCGACGAAGCCGCCGACGTTTTGCACGCCAGAAATGTCCATGTTGCTATAAGAGCAATCGTAAAGCTTGACCGGAGAATAGCGCGTGTTCGAATTTGAGGTGTCGTTACGATTCACCAGCAAAGTTGTATCTTTATCAGTCCTGCGGCTACCATAGCCGGATGCGCCGAGCAATCCGCCAACGTTATTGGGGCCATTCACCCTGCAGCTATTCGTGGTAATTCCTGCATATTTGCCGTAATCTGCCAGCGAGCTCGCGTTCGCCGTAGTACCCGCAAGCAGACCGACGCCAACCTGCTCATTACCCGCACCACTGGAGGCGCCGGCTGCATTGATATACGTAAGAGAAATATTGCAGTCATCGAACTTTAGGTTCTGGACGGTATAGCCGCCGTTGCCCGTAGCAGCAGCGCCGTCCGTTGCCGGAGTGCCGATGCTATCCAACACGTTGGTCGAGGTATACGTTACGGTACCAAAGAGAGCGCCCACTCCGGTGAGTTTGTAATTATCATCGGCGTACTCCGTGACCCCATATACCTTGCTGGCCTCTTTGCTACCGACCTTAATTGTTGCACCGTTACCGTTGATGCACGCAACAAGCGGCACGATGCGATCGCGGTCGGCGCCCTTACCGGATGCGCATGCGTTTGAGTAGTAGCGGCCCGAAAGACCCGTGTAACCCGTGCCATAAGTAGTCATGTCGTAGGTTTCACCCGCTTTGAACTGCAAATCCATTCCCGAGACCTGCGCGGCGCAGATGTTACCCGTCTGCCACGTTGCGTATTTCTTTACTAGGTAGGGGGAGTTAACGCCCGAGCCATCGCCTGCGTAGCCAAGCGCGTTACCCTCTAACTGGATACCGGGGCTTTTCATGTCATCGCTTATCGCATTAGCAAAGTCTTCAGCGGCACTCGCCGGCCTTCCAACATGTGTATAGCGCGCGTTGCGAACTTTGCCGTATTGCTTGTTGCCGAATTGGTACACTCCCTTTGCGTTGTTGCCGCCCATGTAGGCACGCGAGCCCGCATACGTTCCATACGCATCGTTCGTGGTATTCGTATTCGCCGAACCGCCGGCCGCACCGCTGCTGATGATGGCCGAGAGTACGAGCAGTCCCTGCGAGTCATTGACGGTTGTGGTTATCGCAGAGCTATTGGCGTCGTCTCCCCTATAGCGGCCCTGCGTCGCATCCGTCTTGATGCACCCCGTCTTCGAAGTATCCAGATTGTTCACCTTGTAGTTACGATCAGTGTTGTCGAGACTCTTATCATCGGTAAGCTCGCTGAACGCATAGCCGTCGATCACGCGGCCAACATATGGGTTGTCGTAGAGAGAAGCGCCAGCGCTATGCCAGTCGTTAAGGGCACCGTCGCCGCGGGAAGAGTTGCGGAAGATGACGCCGCCACCCGCAACAGCACCAACGTAGCCGCCAACGGGCACAAGGTGCGCGCCGCCATTATCGCCTGCTGCCCCAGCAACGCTAAAGCCGCCAGACGCTTTCACCGACACGCCATCGATGATATTGTCACCGCCCATGATGCAACCGATCACGCCGCCAAAAAACGCGCCCGGCACGCCAGAGGCGTCTTTATTCTTATGTGCAATAGAGGCCGCCTTGCCCGAGTATTCAATGTTCAGATTACTCACAACGCTACCGTAGCTATACGGGATCAACCCAGAAAGCGCACCTGTGTCCTTGGAGTTGTGGATCTTGATAGTCGCCTGCGTAGCTGCCTGCGACGAGCCCCTCAGATTACCAACGATAACGCCACGGAACGGGTAATCTTTATTACCCAAGCCCTGAAAAACGGCAGCGTCCAGCTCAAGCGTGTCAGTGCTTTCCCCCTTGTCGTTCTCCGGCTCGATGCTGTAGTAGGCACTCTGGAGATAGCTGTGCATCGTCGTATCGTCAAGCGTGTCATTGGGGTCGATGTCGTTCCCGATCATTCTCACCCATGTTTTGCTCGCCTGCTTGTAGACGTACGTCACTTCATTACTAGCATCCTTGCTGGACGAGCGGCGCTGGCATAGCGTTTCCTGATCGGCCGCAATCGTAACTTCCCAGCCGTCGCTTGGATTCTGAGTATTGATGTACTCAGCAACCGTGTTGAGCTCCGTTGCCTTGGTTATGGTATAGGGATCACCATAGGTGCCGCAGCCTGTCGTAAGCTTGGGCACGCGCTGGTTAACTTTGATTTCATGGTATTGGACTTTGTTTTCGTTGACATTGCCCTTTTTCACATACGGGAGATAACCACCGAATTGCGGAGTATCCGCATTTGCCTCTTTGTTGTCAACGGTGACGAGGCCAGCGCGGGTCCCATAGGTGCTCTCGTTGTAGTACCAGAGTTGCTTACCAGAGTATTCGCCCTTCGAGTCGATCTCGCTGCCGAATGTGACCTTATCGTTTGTCTGGTCATCCTTTATAAAGGTATACACCGCCGAGCCGGTCTTCCCCTCGCCGTAGCCAAAGCTCTCAAGCAAGCTTGCACGGGTAAAGATGGCGTTGTTCGTAGCACTCGGCACGTTGATGGTACCAAACGTCGCCGTAACCTGGTCGGCACTCGAACCCACGCCCAGTCTTCCAAAAAGTGAGGTTGCCACCTTGGTGTTGCGGCCGTATCCCGTAGCCGTGATGTTCTTCGCGCTCAGGTTCACGTACGTCTGCATCTCGTTTATAAGCAGAGGCATATAAGCATCAGCGCCCGTGGCCTCACTAGCGCCATCGACGGTCAAATTGTTGAGCGTAAGGCCATCAATCGAGATTTTTCTAATAGTGGTGGTCGTGCCATTGTTAGACCCATACACGTAGCGACACACCAGCGCGCCCGAAGAGCTTCCACCCGCGGCGGCAATATCATTCTTGCTTCTCCCGTCGTTGACAACGGGCCCAACAGTGCCACCCAAAGTGACGGCATTCACCGTAAGATCGCCATTTGCCACCGTTCGGAAAAGACCGCAGTGCATGTTCTCGTGCTGGGTAGCAGCAGAGTTCAGCTTGTTGCTTTTCTGCTCGGCCTTGATGTCGGAGTAATGGAAGGTGATGGTCGCATTACCAACCGTCACCTTTCCGTTCGGCTGGGTGGGATAGTAACTATAGCCCGTCAAATCAATTTCGACGCTTCTGCCGCTTTCGCCGCCGATGGCCACGGCGTCGTTGAACGCTTGCGGCACAATCATCGAGCGAATTGCGGCTGGAGCATAGCGATAAGCAGACCATAAGAGCAGCTTTTCCGCCGTATCGATTTTGCTAATTTTGGAGCTGCCTTGCCCAAGTGCCGCATAGGCTTTGTCGAGGTTGTAGTAATACCTCGTCCAGGCATTCGTGTTGTGGTTCTTGCCGAAATCGGAACGGTTGCGATAGCTGTTGTCGTTTCCCGGCTCTCCGCTCATGTCGAGCTTGCCGTCATTAACGCCGTCTTTGGTATGAAGCGAAACGACGACATTCCATTCGCCGTCCATGAGTTTGCTGGCGTCTTTATTTCCATAGGCAGGCCTCGTGCTGTTGCCGACCCATTCATCAAACGAAGTAGCATTGTCGTTGCTTTTGATTGCCGTGTTGTTGATTTTCACGCCATTGCCCGCAGCAACACCATTGACCTTATATGCAGTGTCCCAACCCGCCTTGTTCTCCAGATACAAGCCGCTATAAGTTTCCACTCCATATGTTGTGGAATTCTCCGTCCTACCGCCTCGACCGATGAGCAGACCAAGCGTTGTAGCGCTCTCGGCATTGATGGTTGCACCAGAAAGATCGATGGCATAGTTGTTGATAACCCAGTGACCGCTGGCTGCATATACGAGCCCGCCGAGTTCACCTGAGCTGTTTGCTGTTATGGAAGCGTTGTTCGTCTTGAGAGCATACGTGCTGTCGCTGGTGTTTGCGCCATCCCCGATGGTGACAACCGTATTGCCCCAGCTGTAGCCCAAAAGACCGCCAGCGCCGTTCTTCGCGTCACCGTTCTTGCCAACGGTCATGCTGAACGAATTGAACGTAAGTCCTGTGATGTTGACGTTGGTCGTATTCGCCGCGGTGCCCTGAGTGATGCAGCCGATAAGGCCGCCAATCTGGGATTTCTTATTGCTCGCGCTGTCGCCCGCGGTAATCGCATTTTCGCTCGCGGTCGCGTCACCGACCTCGAGACTCGTCACGTTGACGATAGCGACAACGTCCGCCACATAACCGATAGCGCCGCCAATGCGCGTGTTGCCGTTGAGGGTAGCGCCCGTTTTGACGGTCGCTTGCGCCTTCGTGCTGCCACTTATGTTGCTGCTGCCGAAAGTAACGGTTCCACCACCCCTCACGCTACCAGCAATGCCGCCAATGTTGACATCGTTGCCGAACGTATCATCGCAGGTGATTTTCGGCTTGCACGTAACGCCGCTGAGCGTTGTCTTGCCAGTGATAGTTGCCGCAAGCGAGCCAGCGTCGACGCCTAAGCCGTTATCGAACTTCATAACGCCATCGACGGTGAGGTTATTCACCGTCGCGCCACCGCCGATAGCGGCAAAGAGGCCCAGACGGCTGTGCCGGTAAATCTTGCCGTTGCCTTCAGTCGAATCGTTTGCGCCAAGCGCATTGCCGTTGCGCGTACCGTAAGGTTCGCCAATCGCCAAGGTAACGGTATGATGGTTGCCCTCGACAGCCCCTACGAAGGCATTAACTTGCCCGGACCCATCACATGCAAGACCTTCAAGGCCTGTACCTCGCAGGTCAATGTCGGAAGTAATTGAGATAGCATTCCCACTATTACCATACCAGCTCGTAATATTAGCCGTGCCGATGCCGAATACACCGCCAAAGTAGCCGTTCGTTTGGACCGTCATGGCAATGCATGCGAATGTATCCGCATCATTAATGAGGTATGTACCCGACTTCCCGTCACCATTTTGGGACCGTAGCTGATAACCCCAAGAGTAGCCAGCACTGCTGCCAGCATCTGGAGCACCACTCAGATTGCACAACGGCTGATAAAAGGTGCTTTCATCAAGTTTAATAAGATCCTTGCTGAGCTTGCCCTCCTCTCCGGTCAGGCGGATAACCTGGTTATAGGTCAGGTCATCGATCCTCGCCGCAGCAGGACGTTTGTAAAGCCAATAATTATCGTTCGTTGCCTCAGCATCCGAGCCTGAACCTAGAGCAAACACCAATGGGGCGCATCCATCCAAGGATCTAAGAATTTGGCTGGTATTACCGTTGGCCTCGAGCTTGCAATCGGATAAATCGGTAGTCCCACGCAAGCGCAAGACGCCGTTCCATGCCGAACCCACAATTCCGGCACCACATGCGATTGATTCGTTTTTATCAGTTTCAACGCGAACGTCCCCGCAGTCCAGAATTCCAAAACGCGAACGCCCGCCCACGCTATAGCCGCTATCCAAGGCGCCAACAACACCGCCAAACCCGCAGTTCTTTCCATTGGCTTTTGGAGAATGGCACGTGACGTCCGCGCCGTCAACGATTACAACGCCTCCAGTATTGTTGCTCTTTGCCACCCAGCCGACCAGGCCTCCTGCCAGTCGCGGCGCGACGCTGCATGTAGTATCAACCGAACAGCGGTTGCCCGCGGCACCCGTCTTTATATGAAGGGTGTTGTTCGACTTCTCTGTGTTGGTCACATCCTGAACTCTACCGACCAGACCGCCATAGATGGAGCTGGAGCCCGTCACCAGTTTGCTAGTATACGAGCCACCTGATATTGCGACATCGCCGTTCGTTGTGTCCAGGAGACCGAACACGCCGCCCGCGCCCGTGTCCCCACTTTGGCCAAGATTCACGCCCTCGCCCGTATCGATTTGGTCGTTGTTGGCAAACTCGACCGGGCCGGCAAAACTAACGTCGCCGATGAAGCCGCCGGAACTTTTGCTGTTCGCATCGCCGACGTTGGCGGGACAGGTGAACTTCTTGTTGTCCGCGCCCAGCGCGAGCCTGGTCGCCTTACCGATGAAGCCGCCACTGGCGGTGGTGCCCTTGACGGTGAGCATGTGCAGGTCGAGAGCCTCCGTGACGTTGACTGTGGCGCCTGTGTTCGAACCGACGAGACCTGCGACACCACCGGCGGAACCGCTTGCAGACTGAACGGTAGCAGCGGGAACATTAAGGGTGCCGACGTTCAAAGTCGCGCCATCCTCGACCGTGCCTACGAGCAGACCGGCATTACCGGAGCTCGTCTCGACGACACCGCCCGCGGCAAGGCTAGCGGGAAACTTAACAGACCCCACCGTAAAGGTTCCGCTCTTGACTGTATTCGCTAAAAGACCGATGTTTCCCGCTGCATTTACGTTGAGCTTCTCGAGAGAACCGGCAGGGCCATAGGTGACCTCTGTAGTAAGGTCACCCATCGCCTCACCCAAAAGGGGCGCCGTCAGAGCGGAAGTCGTATCCGTCCCGCCGGTACCTACGGGATCTGCGATGTTGACCACAGCGTTGAGCGTCTTGCCCCCACCGCTGACCTTCGTAGCGACCATCGGCGCGCTATAGGTAGTTGCGCCTATCCACTTTATCTTGACCGTATTGTTTTGGTCAGTCAGTTTGAAGTTATTGAAAACCGTCCGGTTAGACGTAAGCTCAACAGGGCTATCAACGCCATTCAACGACCTATAGATTTTGCCTTCAAACGGATGCTCATCACTGCCAAGGCCCTGGAAAGACATGCCGTTCTTAGCCGACTCGGTGAGCTTCGCATCGCCCGTGATGATAACCTTGATCTGCGCATCATAGTAAAGCGAAGCGTCGGCGTTAGACAGGACGGCGAACGCCTCCGACGACTTGACATCAAGGCTTCGGATTCCGCTCCTGTCGTCTTTGCGTACGATGTTTTCCGCGCCGTTCGCCTCGAGCAGCTCGACAAGCTCATCGAGATTTGTAATCGTCGCACCCGCCTGGTCCTCAGCGTCCTCCGAAGTCGCATCATCGGCATCTTGCTCGGCGTCGTCAGCGGCGGCATCGTCAGCGGCATCGTCGCCTTCCGTCTGGTCGCCCGTGGAATCGGAACCCGTAGCGTTATCGGTGGTATCGCCTGCTGCAGCGTCATCCTTCGCCGCGTCATCCCCAGCACTGTCGCTTTCGGCGCCGGTATCACTCGACCCAGACCCGGTCGTGACATCGCTCTTGGTCTCGCCGCTCTCGGCTGCGTCCGATGCCTCCGCAGCCGCGGTGGCAATCTCGCTCGAGATGTTCTGCCAGCCTGCCGCCACGGCGGCGACCGTGGGCGAACATGCCTGGAGCACCATGACCACCGTCATGAACTCTGCGAGTATGCGCTTTGCCGTTCTCATCGATTCCGTACCTCTTATCCTAAAAACTCTGCTTCCAGAGTTATTGAGTCTCCGTCGTGCCCGTCAGGGTAGTTCCGCTCACCCTAATGCCCAGGTCACCCCAGTCACCGGGCGTCTTGCCGTCCGCTCGGTAAAAGTTGACGATCATCGAGCCAGGCTCCATGGTGAACGTAACCGTGTGATTTGTTTTATCCGCCGTCACACCATGGTTGGTCTCGAAGAACGGATCGATCTCCACGTTCTCCCCCCACGTGAGCGTGACGTTTGCCGGTGCGCCCGTAACCGTCACACGGTAGTTGTACGCAGCGTAATCAGCAAACTTGCCAGCCTCATCAACCAGCGCGCCCTCAACCGCAGCGGTTTTGACCTCGGCCTTCTTTGACGGCACGACTTTCGCCGCCAGACAGGTGAGCTCGGTGCCGGGGCTCTCCTTCGAAACAACCATGGCCTTAATCACAAAGTAGGCATGTCCCAACTTGTCCTCAGGAAAGGTCACGGTGTAATCGTTCTTGGTAGGCTGATTCTCCGGAAGCTTGACGTTTCCGGCGGGTTGGGGCGCATAGCTCCACGTGGCACCATCGAGCCCATACCCCTCGACCGTCAAGGTATACGTCACGTTTTTATCGTTGCAGAAGTTGCTGTTGCTCAGCAAATAGTTATAGATGCTAAAGGTGAAGCTGCACTGCTTGTTGTTGGGATATACCGTAACGGAGCGCTGGGCGCGGTCGAGCTCGTCGTTGCCAGGCGCACTCATATAGCCCGTGAGCAGGTCGCTCGCAAACAGGCTCTGCGCGGTGCCCGTTGCGGCGACGGACTTTAGAAATCCGTTGGCGGTGTAGGCGGAATAGGTAAAGTAACCACCCGTCACGAGCGCCACGGCGCAAGCAAGTGCGATTGCTGCCACAACCAGCTTATTCTTGGCTAGGCTCTTGCTTTTTGCCAGCTGCTCGCGCTCGGCATCCTGCTGCTTCTCTCGCTTCTCCATGTGCGCCCCCTCTCCTACTTACCGCTCGTGTTGCGCGCGATCAGGTAGATCACATCGGTCTCTTTGGCGCTCTCGTCCCACGAAAGCCTGATGATAAAGTTGAGCGTGTCATTGTCAGTCGAGCCGTCGAGCGTCTTAGCGTTGAGTTCGCTCTTGCCGAATTTCTTGTATCGGTAGAGCGGGCGCGCGTTGCGCTGGACGTTTTGATAGTCCTTGAACGTAGGGTCGCTTGCGCCCTCGCCCGGCACGGCTGCCAGACCGTCGTTCTCCTTGTTGATATATTCGAAGCTCGTAAGCAGGTTCTCTCCGGTTGCTTTCCAGCTATAAGATTTGCCGTCTGCGGTACCGCTCACGTCGGGCGTCTGGAGCGCAGACGTGTTCTCGGCTCTGTACAGCTCAATAGTGAGACCTGTAATGTTGGTCGTATTCGCGAGTTGCAGCTCAAAACCGTCACCGCCCGTTTGCACGCAAAACGCGCGCTTGAGCGTCACCGTGTTGCCAGTCTTGGTATCGCCGTATTCGGGGTTGTAGCTCAGGTCGATCTGCTCTGTTGCCGTAGCGTTGGGGCCCAGCACTTTGAGCTCTGCCGGCTCCTTGATCTTGCCGACGGTGGAGCCGCGATTGGCATCGACGAACCATCCGAGCGTCAATCCCAGCAACACGAGAAGCACGGTAAGCAAGCCCATGATGGCAAGGGATTCGCGACGGTGGCCGCTCACCCAAGCCTTGATACGCTCGATGCGGCCAGCCGGACGCGCTTCGCCGTGCGAGCCGAACCCGTTGCCGCCGGGGTTTGCCGCTCCTTCGTTGTGTTTGATATCGCCCTGCTCGCGGGCATTAAGCTGCTCGTCCATTTATTTATCCGCCTCCTTGGCGGTAAAGCGCACGCGAATGTACTTGACGTTCTTGCCGATAATCTCGTCGGCGTTGTTGTAATAATTGGCGCAGGTTTCCACATCCGCAGAGGACATGCCGGCTCCGACAGGCGGAACCGCGCTAGGCGCCTGACCTGGCACGCTCGTGCTATCGGCGCGGAAATAGCACGCGTGGTTATTGTTGATGTCGCCGACGAGGGTCGTGTATCCCCCCTCGTCGCCTGTGTTAGCGAAAAGGTTGCCACCGTAGCCGGCGTTGCCCGTGCGAACATAGCTCTTGAACTGCTCCGGCCAAATCCAGTAGAGGGTTTTGGTGACGGTTTCGGTCGTATTGTTTGAGCCCTCAGCACGAAAGCTCTTCGCCGGAATGGTAAAGCTCTGTGTGATGACGGTGACGCTCGCTCCGTCCTGGGTCACCGTGGTTGTCGTGGGAACCAGCGGATTGGAGTAAAAGCCAGAGGTGTCTTTGCCCTGGAAAACCAAGATATGGCCGCGCACCAGATTTTTAAGCGAGTTGATGATCTCTTCATTTTTCGATGCGTCCGTAGCAGTGCCGTCCGTGCCCGCAACGCTCGTCTGGACAGAAATCTCCCAGGTCATCTCCACCGTAATATCGTGCAGGTCGTTGCAGAGCGGCTTGACGTTGAGCTGAAGCTGGCCCGCCGACCCCGGAGAAAGACTGCCATCGGCACTCATGTTATTGAGGTTGAAAAGATTGTTCACGGCAAGGCTTGTACTGTCCGACGCGTAGTTGTCCTGGGCGTCGTACTTACCTGCCGTGCCGCCCTGCGTTCCCGAGAGCACAAACCGTGGGCCCTTCGCCCCGATCGTACTCCCCGTGGCACTCACTCGGTTATTCGCGGCAAACCAGGCCAGGCATGCAAAGATGGCAACGATGGCGGCCAGCACAAACAGACCGCTCACCAGGAAATCCTTCCAGAAATCCTTGAGGGTCCGCACATGCTCGTCGGCAGCTTGGCGGTACTCGGCCGCCGTCTTGTGCTGCTGGAGCTCGCTATGTCGGTCCATGCCACTCATCGTTTGCGTTTGCCCTGCTAGCGGGCGTGCCATCCTTTCCGCTCGGTCGCGTTTATCCGTTGTTCGCAGGTAGAGAATTCAGGCAGAATACAACACCGTACGATAAGGTAAAAGAATAGCATTGACCTGCGGCTTGCTCCACAACGCAAGCCTTAATGATGTCTTAAAGATTACGAACAGCAGCCACGCCCATATGCCAAGGACTTGGTGCAAACTAATCTGCCCCCTGCACCAAAACCGGGGTGGGGCCCGCTGTTCTTGCAGGCCCCACCCCGGTTGATGGTCTATGTGCGCAGGGACGCAGTCGGGCGGGGCGGATCCGTGCTACCGCCCCGCCTGGCCGCGAAGTTAACTACAGCTCGTTGGCCGCGTGATACGCCGTGCGAATGGCGCTCGCGATGTCGGCGGTGCGCTCGCCCGAGCAGTCGCCCACGCAGGTCACGGGCACCGTTACGCCGTCCAGGTCAAACGCGTTGGCCTTGGAGCCCACGGCCATCACCACGTAATCGCAGGCGATCCTCACCGGCTCCTCAGTGCCGTCCTCGGTGGTGTGAATGGCCTCCACGCCCTCGTCGGTAATGGCGGTCAGGCGGGTCTTCACGTGCTGCTCCACGTTGTGCTCGGCAAAGTCGCTCATGATCAGCGGCAGAATGGTCTCGGACTCGCCCGCGGCAATCTTGTCGAGCATCTCGACAATCGCCACCTCGCAGCCGTGCTGCAGCAGGTACTCGGCAGTCTCGGTGCCCACCAGGCCGCCGCCGATGACGGCGACGCGGCCCGTAAGCTCCACCTTGCCGGCCAGCACGTCCCAGCTCGAGACGACCTTGTCCGAGTCGGCACCCGGAACGGGGATGACCACGTCGTGCGCACCCACGGCCACAATCGCGGCGTCGGCGGCGTTGAGGTCCGCGGGGCTAGCGGCGTGGTTGAGCTCAACCTTCACGCCCAGGCCGGGCAGAATCTTCTCGTAATACTCAACCGAGCGCATGATCTCGTCCTTGCGCGGAGGCGCGGCCGCCAGCACAATCTGGCCGCCCAAGTGATCGCTCGCCTCGTAGATGGTCACATCGTAGCCGCGCTTGGCCGCCACGCGCGCGGCCTCCAGGCCGGCGATACCGCCGCCCACCACGGCGATCTTCTTGTCGCCTTCGCCCGGCTTGATGGCGATGGTCGCCTCGTCGCCGTTCTCGGCATTGAGCACGCACGAGATGTACTTGCGGTTTTGAATCGCATCGACGCAGCCCTTGTTGCAGTTGAGGCACTCGCGGATGGGCTCACCCGTGGCAGCCTTCAGCGCAATGTCGGGGTCGCACATGAGCGAGCGGCCATAGGCGATGATGTCGGCCGCGCCGTCTTCCAGAATCTTCTCGCCGGCCTCGACCGAGACCACGCGGCCGACGGTTGCCACCGGCACGGAGACCAGGGCCTTGACGCGCTCGGCCACGGGCAGCGTCCAGTTGTAGGGCATGGCGCCCATGGGCGGAATGGTGTCGCCCATGTTGCCGGTGTGGTTGGCCTGCGCGACCTGGATCATATCGATGCCCGCGCCCTCGAGCAGCTTGGCGAACTCGCAGGCCTCGTCGGGCTGCAGGCCGCCCTTGCCGCGCGGCGTGCCGTCGGGGTTCTCCATAATCACGGGGAGCTTGTACTCCACCATCAGCTGCGGCGCGGCCTCCTTAATGGCAGCGACGACCTCGAGCGCGTAGCGGACGCGGTTCTCGAACGAGCCGCCGTACTCGTCGGTGCGCTGGTTGAGGATGGCCGAGCACAGCGAACCCACCAGGCGGTCGCCGTGGACCTCGATGGCATCGATCCCGGCCTGCTGCGCGCGAGCGGCCGAGGCAGCGATGGCTTCCTTGATCTGGGTGAGCTGCTCTACGCTCGCCTCGTTCACAAAGTGCTGCATGTCGTGGTGCAGCTTGGCGTAGGCCTGCTTGCGGATCTCGTTGGACTCGGCCATCTTGGCGGCAAAGGTCTCCTCGTCGCCGGCGGCCTTTGCCTCCTGCGCAGCTTTCGCAGCGGCCATGGAGCCCATGACCATGCGGCCGACGCCGGGGACGTCGTACTCGGGGTGGAACAGCTGCAGCGCGACCTTGGCGCCGTGCTTGTGGACGGCGTCGGCCAGGGCCTTAAACGTGGGGATCTGAGCGTCGGTCGCCAGCTTGGGCGTGGGGCTTGCGGTCATAACGGGAGCGACGTCGCCGATGACGATGTAGCTCACGCCGCCACGGGCCAGGCGCTCGTAAAAAGCCAGGCTGCGCTCGCCGATGGAACCGTCGCGCTCCTCGTAGCCGGTGGTCAGCGGCGGGAACATAATGCGGTTCTTGAGCTCAAGGGGGCCAACCGTAATGGGCTGGAGCAGCTTGGATGCAGGTGCGGTCATGGACATTCCTCTCTTGTAGGCGCGGCGGCGATGGTGCCGCGTAGTTGTCTAGAGGATATGGCATGGGAGCACAGTGGCGCAACGGAAATCGGCAGACAGCAGGTAGCGGCAGGTGGATGGGGCGGGGCCGGCTGCCGGTTTGTCTCGATCTGTAACAGTAAGACCCTATTTTGCCGAGCAACTGTTACAGATCGAGACAAACCGAAACCGTCCCGGCGGAAAATCTCAATCTGTAACATCTACAGGCCAAAAACGACCCTAGATGTTACAGATCGAGACATTCCTCTCGACCCATCCTCAACAATCTAGATCTGTAACATCTGGACCCACTTTTGCCCCTTTACTGTTACAGATCGAGACAAACCAATCTAGCCTGCCGAAAGATCTAGATCTGTAACGGTTACTCGGCAAAATGGGCCCCAGATGTTACAAATCAAGACAAACGGGACCCGCCTGCAAGAAAATCTCAATCTGTAACAACAACTCGGCAAAATCCGTCCCTCATGTTACAGATTTAGACAAACCGTCCAGGCGGGGACTCAACATCTCAATCTGTAACACCTAGCCGCCCAAATCGGGTCTAGATGTTACAGATCGAGATTTTGTTTGAGAGGCCGAGAATTGGACCGAAAATACGGTCCCGGAATAACAAAAAAGCTCGCCGGCTAGGCCGACGAGCTGCAATTTCTTGGTCGCGGGGGCAGGATTTGAACCTACGACCTCCGGGTTATGAGCCCGGCGAGCTACCAGACTGCTCCACCCCGCAATGTCTGGGCGCCTCATGTGCGCAAGAAAGAATCTTACGCGGGAGTTCGGTAAACGGCAAGGAAAATCTCGTAGAGCATAATTCCTTCATATTTAAATTCCTCAGCCCATATCACCGTCAACGAATCGCAGTCGAGCGCCGTCGGCGACGCGTATACAATGGTGCGCGTCCTTTTACGCCGACACCTGGAGTAGACATGCTGCTCGCTATCGATATGGGAAACACGCAGACGGCCATGGGCCTGTTTGACGGAGACGAGCTGGTGCAGTCATGGCGCATGCCCACCGACCGCTCCTATACCGCCGACGAGATCCACGTGCGCCTGATGGGCTTCTTTAAGATGTACGACCTCTCGCTCAACGCGGTCGATGCGATTGCCTTTGCCGGCGTGGTGCCGCAGCTCTCGCGCGAGTGGCACGCCGTGGCCGACCGCATCGCGGCAGACGCCATCGTCATTGGGCCACAGACGGCCGCGGTGACCAAGCTGCGGGCGGCGCGTCCCCAGGCCGTTGGTGCCGACCGCATCGCCAACGCCGTCGCTGCCGAGACCTTCTACGGCGCCCCGGCGATCGTGGTGGACTTTGGCACCGCAACCAATATCGACGTCATCGACGAGGACGGCTATTACATTGGCGGAGCGATTGCGCCGGGCATCCGCATTTCGATGGACGCGCTCGCCGCCCGAGCCGCCAAGCTCGCCAGCGTTCCGCTTGAGGCACCCGAGCACGTCATCGGCCGCGATACCGAGGAGTGCATCAAAGTCGGCGCCGTAACGGGCGCCGCAGCCATGGCCGAGGGCCTGGTCGCCCGCATGAAGCGCGAGCTGGGGCGCGAGGACGCCACCGTTATCGCCACAGGCGGTCTCGCCAGCATTGTCGCCGATTCGACCGATGCCTTCGACGTGGTCGACGGGCAACTCACCATCAAGGGCATCTGCGAAATCTACCGCCGCATGCAGGAGCTGGGATAGAGTAAACGCCAGGTCGCAGCAACCAGCCTCCAATCCTATTCCTCAAAATCGAAAATTATTCAGTTTTGAGGAATAGGATTTTTTGCTAAGCCTCGCCGCACAACCACCTCGCCAGGTCCACGATCTGCACCCCATCGCGATCCGTGGCCTCGTGATGTGTGCGGGCAAGAATCATCTTGGGATACGCATCGCCAATGCTCAGCAGTGGCGAAATCTCGCGTTCAAACGTCTTATCCGAGCTGATGTCGTCGCTCACCTGAATGTAGAGCTTCTCGCTTCGCTTGATTGCTACAAAGTCTATTTCCTTTTTATAGAGCACACCGACGTATACCTCGTATCCGCGGCGCAGCAGCTCGATGGCCGCCATGTTCTCGTATACGCGTCCCCAATCCATATCACGTGTACCAAGCAGTGCGTATTTGAACGCGTGGTCTGCCAGGTAATACTTCTCGCCGCTCTTAAGGTATTTTTTGCCGCGAATGTCGTACCGACGAACTTTATAGAAGGCAAACGCATCGCACAGGTACCCCATGTACGTGCCGACCGTCTTGTTCGTAATCTTTAGCCCATCCGCATTCAAAACATCTGTAATGTTGCGTGCCGACGTTATGTTGGAGACGTTGTCCATCATGTAATCGGCAATGCGCAGCAGTGCCGATTCGTTTCTCACGTTATGCCGCTGCACGATATCCCTCACGATGAGCGTTTTGAAGACATTGGAGAGATATTGGTAGCGCTGCTCCTGCAGTGGATAAGGGTAAGAGCCGGACATACCGCCGGTTCTCGCGTACTCATCGAAGTCGCGATCGACCTCGCCCTCGTCACTATAAAAGCGATACTCCTCAAACGAGAATGGGAAAACCTCGATCTCGAACGTGCGCCCCGTAAAGAGCGTCGACAGATCGCTCGACAGCAAAAAGGCGTTCGATCCGGTGATGAAGATGTCGTACTGCTCGGATGCATGGAGGCTGTTGATCGCGCGTTCAAAGCCGTCGCACATCTGAACCTCGTCGATAAGCAGGAAGTTTTGCTTGTCGGACACTCGATGCTCTTTCACATAGGCGAGCAGGGCATGATATTCGAGCAGGCCCTCGAACTCGTCGAGGTTGTAATTGATATGGATGACATTCGAATTGGACAGATTTGCCTCCACGTAATCGCGGAGGGCCTCGAGCAATTTTGACTTACCGCTACGGCGAATGCCCGTTATGACCTTGATGTCCGGTACGCCAATAAGGCTCGTCAACGTGTCCATATATGACGTTCTATTGATGAGTTTCATTGGTGCCTCCCTGCGGTCTTCTATCGCTATTCCTCAAAAACGAAAATTATTCAGTTTTGAGGAATAGACTCTGCAACGAATATACCTCGTTAAAGGCCGAGCTGGCTTAATTCTATTCCTCAAAATCGAAAGATTTTCAGTTTTGAGGAATAGGGTGCTGACAACCCATTCCCCAGACAACAAGACCCTCCCCAGCACAGGCCGAAGAGGGCTTCGTTGTCATCGCTATCTTTGAGCGCGGGCACCTCGCGTTACAGTCCGCGAATCCGTACGGCCTCGGGCGGAAACTCCTGCTCGCCGGCATCGGTCTTGATGGTCGCGCGGCCCCAGATGTCCAGGCCCGCAAACACACCGACCGCAAGCGGCAAGCCGTTGGGCGACACCGCCGCGACCTGACGACCCAACAGTGGCACCATGTCAAAGTACTCGCCCAGCACCGGAGCCAGCGGGCCGGCAGCGCCCTGTGGTGTGTTGGCGGCAACCGCCCAGGTGTCCACGCGGACCAGCACGGCGGCGGCCAATGCCTCGATCAGCGCCTCATCTGCCATATCCACACCAAGCTCACCCAGTGCCGAACGCTCAATATCCACCGTCACCGCGGCAAACATGCCCGCGGCACCGGCACCGCCGTTGACGGCGACGCGCGCGAGCGACGTCTCAAACGCAGGCGCGCCGCACACGATGCCACTCGGCCACTGGATGCCCACCTTGCCGGCAAGCCCCAGGCCCGGCGTTGCGGCCGTGCCCGCGAGCGCGTCCATCATGCCCATTGCGGCCACAAACGGCAGACCGTGGAAGGCGTGCATGTTCACATCGGGGCGCACGACCAGCGAAAACGTCAGCGATGCATCGCCCGCGCTCCACGCGCACCGGCCCGCGGACGCACCCTCGCGGCCCGCGTCACGCGCCGCGTCGAGCTCGGTACCGGCGGCAACAGCATTCATCTCAATCATCTACATACGCCCCAATTCGCCCACGATATGGCCCACGCGGTCCTCGGGCTCCTTGACCTCGACACCGTTGTAGCGGAAGAACCGCGCCGGGTCGTGCATCAGGTCCTCGAGCGGCACCAGCACAAAGTCGCGCTCGCCGATCAGCGGATGCGGCAGGCGCAGCTTCTTGCCGCCGTGGGTCTCGCCGTCCATCCACAGCAGGTCCAGGTCGATGGTGCGCGGGCCGTTTGCCTTGGCCTTTTTGGAGCGGTCGCGGCCCAGCTCGGCCTCGATCTTCATGAGCTCGTCGAGCAGCACCAGCGGCGCCAACTCGGTCTTGATCTCGATGACGGCGTTGGCAAACGCGTCCTGGCGCGTCTCGTAGGCCGGCTCGCTCTTGTAGATCTTGGAGGAGTTGGACACGCAGGTAAGTGGAATCTCGGCGATCATGTCGCGTGCGGCGCGGATGTTGTCGCAGCGATGCCCCAGGTTGGAACCCACGGCCACAAACGCGCGGCGCGGCTGCGGCTTGGCGACAGCCCAGTACCCGTTCAGGAACTGCGCAAAGCCCGCAACGTCATGCACGCGCACGATGTTGGCGCCGGCCTGGATGGCGCCCAGGCACACACCAAACGTGGCGGCATCGCGCGCGGCGGCATCGGTCACGCCCGAGACGGCGCCCACAAAGCGCTTGCGCGACACGGCGCACATGAGCGGATAGCCCAGCGACGCCATCTTAGCGGTCTCGCGCTGGATGACGATATCCTCGTTGGCCGTCTTGCCAAAGCCCGGACCGGGATCGATGCAGATGCGGTCGCGCGACACGCCGGCATGGATGAGCGCGCGGGCCTGGTCGGACAGAAAGCCCATGACGCGGCGCATGATGGGCGCCGAATCGGGCAGGGTAAAGCGGCGGAGCTGCGAGGTGGGCACATAGGCTTCCTCACGGCGGGCACTGCGGCGCATCATGGCGGCCAGGTGGTCGCTGGGCTCTGGTGCGACTTCGGTAGCTGCGGGCACGGCCTCGGGCGCAACGGCAGCAGGGGCAGCCTGCTCGGTAGCCGGCGTCTCTGACTCGGCAACAGGCTCGGGCGTGGGCTCTGATTCGCCAAACGGCAGCGAGGGCTGTACCACACCGCCCGGAAGCTTGGTCTCAACCTTGGACTCGCCCAGCAACTTGCCGCGACGGCGACGGGCTGGCTTCTCGGCCTCGCGCGCGGCCTCGGCGGCCGCTTCGCGTGCCTTCTCGGCAACAAACGCCGCAGCCGAGGTATCAAGCTGCACCGTCGCGTGCGTACGAGCAGGGGCGGCGACCTCGCCGGCGTGCATCACGATAACGCCGCAGGCGCTCGTCTTAACAAACTCGACCATCTTGGGGTCGGTGAAGCCCGTCACGTCGTTGACAATAGAGGCGCCGCAGCGCACGGCCGCCTTGGCAACCGCCACGTGGCGCGTGTCAATCGAGACGATGGCACCCTCTTTGGCCAGCGCGCGCACCACGGGCAGCACGCGGCGAGCCTCCTCGTCGGGGTTGACCGGGGTAAAACCAGGGCGCGTGGACTCGCCGCCCACGTCGATGATGTCGGCGCCGGCGTCGAGTATCGCCAGGCCGTACTCGATTGCGGCATCCGGGTCGAAGTGCTCCCCGCCGTCGCTAAACGAATCGGGCGTCACGTTGAGGACGCCCATGATGCGCGGACGGTCAAAGCTGAGCTCGTACTTTCCGCACCGCCATGTCTTGCTATCGTTCGCCATGAACATCCTCCTCAAATGCCCGCGCCGCCGCGCTCGGGCGCAGGCGGCGGGGTCGCTTTGCAATCAGTCTTTCTATTGTATCCGCGCACACGGGCTAGAACGCAAACGCGGCCGCGATGTCGCAAGAAATCAGCAGGTCGGCATTTGCATCTTGATCGGTGGGAGCAAGATTGCAAATGGCCAGCGTATCGCCGGTAAAGTAGCGCGTAAGGCCCGCCGCCGGATACACCACGAGCGAGGTCCCGCCCACAATGAGGGCATCGGCCGCGGCGATGGCGGCAACGGCGCCGGTCAGCACATGCTCGTCGAGCGGCTCTTCGTATAGCACCACATCGGGCTTGATGCGACCACCGCACGCGGGGCACACGGGCACGCCCGCGGCGTCCTCGTGCTCGCGCGAGCAAATCCACTCGGCGCTATAGACCGCTCCGCACGACTGGCAAATGTTGCGATGGACCGATCCGTGCAACTCAAACACGCGCTGCGAGCCCGCCATCTGATGCAAGCCGTCGATGTTTTGCGTCACCACGGCATCAAGCTTGCCGACGCGCTCCAGCTCGGCCAGCTTGGTGTGGCAGCGGTTGGGCTTAGCGTTAAGCGCGATCATCTTGGTTCGGTAAAAGTCGAAGAACTCCGCCGGATGTGTCTCGTAAAAGCTGTGCGACAGCATGGTCTCGGGCGGATAGGCAAACTGCTGGTGATACAGGCCGTCCACGCTGCGAAAATCGGGAATGCCGCTTGCCGTGGAAACACCCGCGCCGCCAAAGAAGACCACGCGCTTGTGGGTATCAAAAAGCTCCGCCAGCGCGGCGGAGGCCTGCTTGGGATCCGATATTGCCTGCGTCATATGAGCCCTCCGTCCTTGTTGATCGGGGCGACTGCGATTGCGCCGTCGTCCGCGGGGCCCGCCCCGCCCCTGTTGCGCTAATCTTAAGCCTGCCAACCCCGTCGAAAGGACACCATGCCTCAGACTTACACTTTCGCCTCGTGGAACGTCAACGGCCTGCGCGCCGTGCTCAAAAAGGACCCGAGCTTTATCCAGATCGCGCAAGAACTCGACGTCGATATCCTGGCGCTGCAAGAGACCAAGCTGCAAGAAGGCCAGGTCGATATTGACCTGCCCGGCTATCACCAAACCTGGAGCTACGCCGAGCGTAAAGGCTATTCGGGCACTGCGGTCTTTAGCCGCCAGGAACCGCTGCGCGTGCTGCACGCCGACGCGCTGCTACCCTACGCCGACGAAGGCGAGGCTGCCGAGCTCGTTGCCCAAGCCGCGACCGAGGGCCGCGTCTGCGCGCTGGAGTTCGACAAATTCTGGTTTGTCGACGTCTATACGCCCAACGCCCAAAATGAGCTCGCGCGCATCGATGTGCGCATGGCCTGGGACGATGCCTACCGCGGCTTTTTGAACGCACTCGAGCGCGAGACCGGCAAACCCGTCGTGACCTGCGGCGACTTTAACGTGGCGCACGAGGAAATCGACCTTAAGAACCCCAAGTCCAACCGCGGCAACGCCGGCTTTTCGGACGAAGAACGCGGCAAGTTTACCGAGCTGCTCAACGCCGGCTTTACCGATACCTGGCGCACGGCAAACCCCGACGTCGAGGGCGTCTACAGCTGGTGGAGCTATCGCTTTAATGCCCGCAAGAACAACGCAGGCTGGCGCATCGACTACTTCCTGGTAAGCGACGCAATCGCCGACAACGTACGCGACACCGGCATCCGCAGCGACATCTTTGGCAGCGACCACTGCCCCGTCACCCTCACGCTAGAGCTCTAGCCCCAACTGATCCCCTGGGGACGGAGGAAAACGGATCATTTTGGGCCTCGTGAGGGTATCCGTGTGACCCATCCGCCACGAAACACGCCCATCTACTACGTTTAAGCCACCACCCTCAACCACAGCGAACAACGCCAAAAGAAAACCGCAGGTAGAAAGCCTGCGGTTTTTCATAAAACGCGAACATTGTCGGGGGCATCAAGCTAAACGTAGTAGATGGGCCAGTTTCGTGGCAAGCGCCGTCAACTGATTCCCTGGGGACATCTGGGGACGGAAGAAAATGGATCAATTTGGCTCTCTGAGGGCCACGATGCCCGTCATATCAGCCGGCCATTCCAAAACTTTGCCGGTTTACGGGGCTGAATCGCGAACCCCTAACCATACGCAATTCCGAGATAATAAAATCGCAGGTAGACGGTGTGCCTTATTTCGAAAAATGCTGGTATGGTCGGCCCGCGCTAATCTAGCCCCGTAAACCGGCATAGTTTTGAAATGGCACTTCGGCAGTATTGATTCCCGCCCCGGCGTAACCAACCCTACAGCCCGTATTTCACGACGACTCGGTTGATGCGGCGACACCAAGGCTTGTACAGGGCGACCAAAAACACGCAGGTCGCAAGGCCGTGCGTGATATCGAACGGTACGGCGGTGGCAAGACGCGCCATGGCACCCGCCCACGTGAGCGGCTGTACAAACCCAATGATGTCATACGCGTTGATCACAACGCCGTACAGCAAACCCGAAGCAAAGCCGTAGATCAACAGCGCCGGCATACGCACGGTGCCATCGGCGCGATCAAAAGCGCCGGCATGCGCCAACGCACCGCCAACGTATCCCACGAGCCCCCAGGCATACATCTGCCACGGCGTCCACATGCCCTGTCCAAAAAAGAAATTGCTGGTCAGCGCCGCCAGCGCGCCAACCATAAAACCATTGCGGCAACCAAGCGTCGCCCCCGCGATAATGGCGATGGCGCTCACCGGTTTAAAGTCGGGAATGGGGCCAAACAGAATGCGCCCCGCCGCAGCCAACGCCGCCAGAACCAGCGTTGGCACAATCTGGCGTAAGCCCGGGCGCGACGCCTCGTAGCCCGCAAAGAACAGCGCGAGCACCAGCGCCACCACGACAAGCATGGCAAGCGCCGCCTGTTCAACGCCCGCCAGCAACGCCGCAGCCATCACGGCTGGCACCGCCAGCAGCAGCGGTATCTCCAGTTTTGCGAGCAGGCGCGCGACGCGATAATCCGTCATCCCATCACGCCCTATAAAACACGTTGTCGGCAAAGAAGTCGGTCGGCGGCTCCATGCAGGCGATCTCGCCATCAAACATCATGGAAATGTCATCGGCAACCTGCTCGGCAAAGTCTAGGTCGTGCGTCGCCATGACGACGGTGCCGCCAGCCTGCGCATGGTCGCGCAGGGCGCGGGCGATGATGCGGCGGCTGGCCAGGTCCAAACCCTTGGTGGGCTCATCGAGCAATAGCAGTTCGGGGCCGATCAACAGCAGCTTTGCCAACGCAAGCAGCTGACGCTGTCCGCCCGAAAGGTCATAGGGGTGGCGCTCCCCCAAGTCCGCGAGCCCCAGACTCGCCGCGCGCTCCCGCGCCATAGCCTCGTCGTACCCGCAGGCCGAAGCCCATTCCATCAGCTCGTCGCGCACCGTCTCGGCAACCAGCAGGGCCTTGGGGTTCTGCGGCAGCAGCGCAGCCGAGGCCGCCCCGCGCACCATACGACCACGTTGCAGCTTGGCAGTCTTGGCCAGCACCGAAAGCATCGTCGACTTACCGCATCCGTTGCCGCCCACGATCGCATGCACCGCACCGGCCGAAAACGCCACGTCGAGCCCGCGCAGCACCCAACCGCCCGCGCGATCGTAGCGAAACCAGCTCCCTGCCAGGGTGGTAGCCGACCCGCCGTACATTTTTTGGAGTATTCTGCTCCCATCCGTGCGCGGGAAGGCTTCCGAGCCGTTCTCGAGCGACGTTTGCGCCACAAATTCGGACGATTTGTCCAATTTCAAACTTTTTTTCGCGCTCGATACGTCCCCGGGCGGCTCCAGAGAGCCCAAATTGTCCTCACGCCTGTTGAATACTCCGTTTTTTGCACATCGGACGGCACCCCACCCCAACATGTCGTCGGAAAACAGCGATTCTCGGCGTCCCAAAGAAGCCATATCCGCCACCTCGCGCACGCGACCGTCCTCAATCCGGTACGCACACGTCGCGTATTCGAGCATCGGGCGCGGCTGGTGCGTTGCCACAACAACCGTGCAACCCAACTCGCGGTTCACGCGAAACAGCGCGTGCAGAAAATTTTTCTCGGCAACAGGATCGAGCTGGGACGTGGGCTCGTCGAGCAGCAGCACGCGCGGGCGCAAGGCCAGCACGGCCGCCAACGACAGCAGCTGCTTGCGTCCGCCCGAAAGCGCATCGGTATCGCGGTGAAGCCAATCTTCCAGTCCAAAGAAATAGCTGGTCTCAGCTACGCGACGGCGCATCTCGTCGCGCGACACACCCAGATTCTCTAGGCCAAACGCCATCTCGTGCCACACGGTTTCGCACACGATCTGGTTCTCGGGATCCTGGAACACATAACCCACGCGCTCCGCCGATGCCCGCACGTCCATGTCGGCGACGGGCTCGCCCAGCACGCGCAGCTCGCCGGAGCGCGTACCCGCCGGAGCGATCTCGGGCTTGAGCAGCGACAGCAGCGTCGATTTGCCCGACCCGGTACCGCCAACAAGCAGCGCAAACGCACCTTGGGAAACACGCCAATCAAGTCCCTCGAGCACCGGTGCCTCGGCCCCGGGATAGGCAAAACTAAGGCCTCGCACCTCAATCGCCGGCGCGGCCGAGCCATATGCCACACCCGCCGCCGAGCTCCTATCAAACCGAGCCATCAGCCAAACCTCTTCTCATCAATCGCATGAAACGCGCAAGGCAGCACCATCCAGGCAGCGTACACGACATAGCCCGGCCACGGCGCCGGCACCGAGAGCTGCGGATAAAACGAATACTGCGTCGTCGCGGTCCACGCCACTGCCACCGCGGCAGCACCAAACAGTGCGAGCCCGGCCAGCGCGGCAACGTCGCTGCGCCCCAGTCGATACCGCGCATACGTCGTACGACGCGTCGCGGCACCCCACCCGCGCGAGCGCATCGCGTCCGCACGCTCCAGCGAATCTTCCATGCCCCAGCCCATCAACACGCTCGACGCCCGCAGGCGCGAGCGCACGGGGTCGGCCGGCGCGCGGCCCGGCACGTCAATCGCATCTTGCACCGCCAGTACCGTGCGGCCGCGGCGCAAAAACTGCGGGATAAGCCGCATGCACATCGAGATCATGAGCGCAATCACCGGTGCGGCATTGCCCAGCAGCGCGAGCACCTTGTCGTATTCGAGCATCGACGCCGCGGCCTCAAACCACAGCACGCTCGCCACAAACAGCCCGCCCATGCACAGGCCGTATACCATGCTCTCCAGATACACCGCGCGCATGCCAATACGGAACAGCTCCGTCGAGCCCGAGGCGCTAAACAGCGGATTGAGCACCGCGACGATCAAAATCACCGGCAGCTGCCAGCGGAGCGCGCCCAGCGTGCGGGCAGCCCCACGCGCCGCAAATCCATACGCCAGCCCGCCCGCAAGTGACAGCGCAATCAGTACCGGCTGCATCGAGAACATAGTGAGCCCCAGCGTCAGCACTATATAGAGTGCCGGCACAGCCGGATGCGACATCGAGAATGCCGCGACGGGCTCGCCGCCAAACTCCTCTCGTATGTTGTCCACGGGCACCCCCGTCCCCTCGCTCAAACAACAGCTCCGCAGCACCGCCAACGCCGCACGCAAGCAGTGCAAACGGCACGCCGGCGGCGCAAGCCTCAACCGCCGCAAACCAATCGTTACGCGCTCGTCATATGCCTGCGGTATCATATTGCGCCGTGTATCGTTTCCAAACACACGTCTCTATAACGTAACAGGAGATCACATGGACGCAACCGCAATTATCCTCGCTGCCGGCGAGGGCACCCGCATGAAGTCGAACCACTGCAAGGTTTCGCACAAGATCCTGGGTAAGCCCATGGTCCAGTGGATCGTCGACGCTACCATCAAGGCCGGCTGCAGCCGCGTCGTGGTTGTCATCGGCAGCCACGCCGACGAGATGCGCGCCCTCATCGACGGCGCCTACGCCAACAGCGCCACCAAGGTCGAGTGCGTCGAGCAGACCGAGCGTCTGGGCACCGGTCACGCCGTGAAGGTCGCACTCGAGGCCTGTGGCATCACGCAAGGCCCCGTCGTGGTGCTCAACGGCGACCTGCCGCTCATCACCGCCGACACCGTCGCCAAGTTCGCGCAAACCGTCGCCACCGGCGAGCTCGCCTGCACCGTCATGACCATGACCCCGCCCGATCCTTTCGGCTACGGCCGCATCAAGCTGGGCGCCGATGGTCAGATCGAGCGCATCATCGAGCAGAAGGACTGCACGCCCGAGCAGGCCGCCACGCTGCTGGAGTGCAACGCCGGCTGCTACGCCTTTGACGGCGCGCAGCTCGCCGCCCACATTAACGAGATCGGCAACGACAACGCGCAGTCCGAGTACTATCTGCCCGACATGCTCGAGATCCTCAAGGGCCACGGCCAGGCTGTCTCCATCTTCCACTGCGACGACTACCGCGACGGCCTGGGCGTCAACAGCCGCATCCAGCTCGCACAGCTCACCGCCATCGCGCGCGACCGCATCAACGAGCACTGGATGGCCGAGGGCGTTACCTTCATCGACCCCACGCAGGCCTGGATCGGCCCCGATGCCGTTATCGGCCGCGATACCGTCGTGTGGCCGCAGACGCACCTGATCGGCCACGTCACCGTGGGCGAGGAGTGCCAGCTCGGCCCCAACAGCCGCCTCACCGACACCACCGTCGGCAGCGGCTGCGTCATCGACGAGACCATCGCCATCGAGGCCGTCATCGAGAACGGCGTCGACTGCGGCCCGCGCGCCTACCTGCGCCCGGGCACCCACATGCTCGACGGATCCAAGGCCGGCACGCACGTGGAGATCAAGAAGTCCACGATCGGCGAGGGCTCAAAGGTGCCGCACCTGTCCTACATCGGCGACACCACCATGGGCTCCGGCGTCAACGTGGGCGCGGGCTCCATCACCTGCAACTACGATGGCGTGCACAAGCACAAGACCGTCATCGGCAAGGACGCCTTCATTGGCTCCGACACCATGATGGTCGCGCCCGCCCAGATCGGCGACGGCGCGCTCGTGGCCGCTGGCTCCGTCATCACCGAGCCGGTCCCGGCAGACGCGCTCGGTCTGGGCCGCGCCCGTCAGGTAAATATTGAGGGCTGGGCCGCCGATTACCGCCGCCGCCTGCACGAGGACGACGAGGTATAACGTTTTACCAAGCACAAAAGGAGCTGCTCCATGGGGGCGGCTCCTTTTTCTATCGTGACCTGCGCAACCGGATGAGTGGTCGGTTCGTGTCCGTTGGCGGTAAAGACGTTATCAGGACCCGATAAACCCCGCCGCGCGGTTACAATGCAACAAGGCATCTATATGGCATTCGATGTATAAAGGAGAAGGGTAATGCCGATTAATGATCCCGAGAAGTCGGAGAATATGCGCAAGTCCATCCGCGTGTATTCCGGTTCCTCCAACCGTCCCCTCGCTCAGAAGATTGCTGAGTACCTTGGGGTCGAGCTTTCGGGCCTTACGCTAAAGCAGTTCGCCAATGGTGAGATTTACGCCCGCTACGACGAGACCGTCCGCGGCGCCGACGTCTTCCTGATTCAGTCCGTGGCCGGCGGCAACGTCAACGACATGCTCATGGAGCTGCTCATCGCCACCGACGCTGCCAAGCGCGCATCCGCCCGCTCCATCACCGCCGTTATCACCCACTACGGCTATGCCCGCCAGGACCGCAAGGCCGGCCCGCGCGAGCCCATCACCGCCCGCCTCGTCGCCAACCTGCTCGAGCGCGCCGGCGTCAACCGCATCATCACCCTCGACCTGCACCAAGGCCAGATCCAGGGCTTCTTCGATATCCCGGTTAACCACCTGTCCGCACTGCCGCTGTTTGGCCAGTACTACAACGACATGCACTTCGACACCGACAACCTGGTTGTCGTCTCCCCCGACGTGGGTCGCGCCAAGGCCGCCAAGAAGCTGTCCGACATGCTCGGCTGCGACCTGGCCATCGCCCACAAGGGCCGTCCGCGCCACAACGCCGCCGAGGTCATGGGCATCATCGGTGACATCAAGGGCAAGACCTGCATCATCAACGACGACATGATCGACACCGCTGGCACCCTGTGCGCCAACGTCAAGGAGCTCAAGGCTATGGGCGCCGGCGACATCTACGTCTGCGCCACCCACGGCATCTTCTCCGGTCCTGCCATCGAGCGTCTGAACGACGCCCCCATCGTCGAGTGCGTCGTCACCGACGCCATTCCCGTCGAGGTCGGCGGCAAGATCAAGACCATCTCGGTCGCCGAGGAGTTCGCCCAGGCCATTTCCGCCGTTTACCACGAGGAGCCCGTCTCCACGCTCGTCGGCGGCGACTTCGCGCTGTAGTCTGCCGCGCATCGCATCATCTTTGATGCTTTTAAAGGGTCGGAAGCTCGCTTCCGACCCTTTTTCTATCCCTCGCCAACCTTCCCTGGACAATTAGTTCAGATACGTATTTTTTTAAAGCCCCAAAGGGCCGTTCGGAGCCTTCTGAGCTCCCCGGCGGATGCCATGCCGCCCAAAGCTCATCGTTTTCGAGTACAACCTCCGCATATTTACCCTCAAATCGCCCTCAAAGGCCCTTAGAAACACCTCGAACGCCCGCCGCCTTATACGTATCTGAACTAACTGTCCAGTAGCCATCGTCAACCTTCTCGGCAGAGCTCAATTTCCTGCAATCCCCTCAACCGATTCCACCGATTTCCTAACACCCGGCCGTTCATGGCGCCCAGCACCCCGCTGAGCGAAAAGAACGGTATGGCGGTCGCATTCTGCCGCCAACTTAGTACGTTATAGCTATGACGACCGTGATTTCACATTTCTCCGCCCTCCGCGCAATTCGTCGCGCACGACGGGCGTACTCTGCCCTACCCTGGAGCTCCATTGATAGTGAACAGCAAGCACAGGCCTTGGCTAGCTGCATTCCCAATAATGACGCGATAGACTTTGGCGCACTTTCGATACTCGACGCCTGGAATGAAGATGATTCCGAGCTGCTCGATCTTCTCGTTTCAAACGAAGGCAACCGACGCCCCGACAAGCGACTTCTTCAGCATATTCTCTCCGCTCCGCTTCCTGAAGGTGCAATTATGCACGTCGAGGCCGACATCTACGCAACGTCTCCTGCCATGACAGCCATGCTTTGTTCTAAAAATGAATCAGTCGCCAAAACCTTGATGCTTCTCATGGAACTGGTCGGAACTTACTCCCTTCCTCCCGGGGCAACATACCCCATTGCCCATGACGACATCTGGCCCAAGGGCGATGGCTACGAAGCGACGGGCGATCTTGATTGCCTGGGCAACCAGTCAGCGGCCGAACAACAGAACGAAACCCGCTATGAACAGGCGCACTACAAATGCAAGCCCGCCACGACCATCGAAGAGCTCGAGGCGGTCGCACGGTTCGCCAAAAGTAGCTCATACGCCTCGTTTCGCACGGCAGTCAAACTCGCCCGGGCTGGATCCGCATCCCCAGCCGAATCCCTAATGTTTGCCGTTCTCGGAGCGCCCATGCGCTTTGGCGGATTCGGATGTTGCAGCCTGCCCATGGGAGGCCTGCAACTCAACCATCGAATCGACTTCGATACTCTTGCGGTCAACATGTCCTCGGGCATCCCCTATGCCATCTGCGACCTATATTGCCCGGCAGCCGGAGTCGACAACGAATACAACGGAATTGGGCATGAGCTTCAAAACGCTCGCATCCACGATGGCAATCGAAATAATGGCCTCAAGGCCATGGGCATCCACGTCCTGGTTATCAATCGCGACCAAATGAAAGACCTTGTTGCACTCGAAGCCTTCGCCCAAACGATGCATCGACTCGCAGGAGTCCGATTCCGGTACCGTATCAAGGGCTATCGCAAGCGACAGGCCGCTTGGCTCAACGCTCTGCGGGCCGGAACCGGCCTCGCGCCGGTCTAAACGGCGAATCACCCGTGCGCCGTCGAGCAGGGCTGGGCAGTTAGTTCAAATACGTATAAATGGACGCATTGAATTAGACTGTTTTGCAGCTATCTCTATACCATTCGCCCTATTTGAAGGCAGGGTAGACTTCAAAACAGCGCCATATGGACTAACTAAAGCTCCAAAACAACGTATCGGCATTGAATTGAGTAATTCGAGTCCTCAGAACTTATACGTATCTGAACTAACTGTCCACCTCGGATTTCGACGGCCGTCCAAACGCCCCCAAACGCCCTCAATTACCCTCCATTTGACAGCGGCAACAGGGTCGCTCACCATAGCAGGCGACAAATCAACGAAAGGATGAACATGGCAGCTGCACAGCCGCTTAAGATTCGCATGGTTGCCGGGCTTGGCAACCCGGGCGAGGAATATGCCGAGACCCGCCACAACGCCGGCTTTAAGGCGATTGACGAGCTGGCCCGTCAGGCCGGCGTCACGTACTGGAAAAACCAGGCCGGCGCCGAGGTCGCACTCATCAACATCAACGATCCCGAGGAAGAGGGTGGCAAGCGCCAGATCGTGCTGGTCAAGCCGCAGTCGTATATGAATACCTCGGGTGGCCCCATCTCCAAGCTCTGCCGCGAGTACAAGATCAAGGCCGAGGAGCTGCTCGTCATCCACGACGAGCTCGACATCCCCGCCGGTGACGTGCGCGTCAAGGTGGGCGGTGGCCACGCCGGCCACAACGGCCTGCGCTCCATCATCGACAAGATGGGCAGCCGCGACTTTAGCCGTATCCGCACCGGCATCGGCAACCCTCCCGGCAAGATGGCCGTGGCAGACTATGTGCTCAAGCAGCTGCGCGCCCGCGAGGCCGAGGCCTTCCAGGACACCTGCGCCCGCGCCGCCGACGCCGCCGGTCTGGCCATCGTGCACGGCGTAATCTACGCCCGCGACCACGTCAACGGCGCCGCCTCCGCCAACGGCAAGCACTAAAACCTACCGTTTGGGGATGTTTATTTTGGCAGGTTTTATCTGCGGAAACGCCCCGGTGGCCGCATCGCAATAAACCCCGCGCCGCCATACACGCATAACACCCCAAAGGGGGCCGGCCTCATCACAACCCGAGGCCGGCCCCCTTTGCCGTTTTGCCTGATAAAACCGACCAAAATAAACCTATCCCTATTTGGTAGGTCGAAGTGGATAAACCCTTTTCCCAACCGCCGAAGACACACGTAAACAGCATGTCCATGAGGGTATAATTTGCACCGTATGTCTGCACAACGCCTGTGCGCGTACGGTTTTATTCGGGCTACCGTCCATTTCCGTGGAGGCACGGTTCGGCGGCCCTAACAAGAGAGGGGTTCTATGTATAAGATCCTGGAGAAGACGCAGTTCTCGGAGAAGGTGTTCAAGTTCCGCATCGAGGCGCCCGCAATCGCCAAACATGCGCACGCTGGACAGTTCCTCATGGTTCGCGCCAACGAGACGGGCGAGCGCGTCCCGTTTACCCTAGCTGGTTGGAACGGTGACGAGGGCTGGGTCGAGTTCATCTTCATGGTGATCGGCAAGACCACCGAGATGCTTTCCACCTATGAGGCCGGCGAGTCACTGCGCGACGTCGTGGGCCCGCTGGGCGTTCCCACCGAGATGGCCGAGGGCCCCTGCGCCGTCATTGGCGGCGGCGTCGGCCTGGCAATTGCCTTCCCGGTCGCCAAGCACCTGGTCGAGACCGGCCACGAGGTCCACGCCATCATGGGCGCCCGCACCAAGGACCTCCTGCTCATGGAGGACCAGTTCCGCGAGCTCCTCGACGAGGACCACATCCATATCACCACCGATGACGGCTCCTACGGCGAGCAGGGCGTTGTCACCGCTCCGCTGGAGCGCCTGCTGCAGGACAAGGCCGTGAGCCAGGTCTTCTGCGTCGGCCCCGTTCCGATGATGAAGTTCTCGACCCTCACCGCCCAGAAGTACGACACCCCCATTACCGCGTCCCTCAACCCCATCATGGTTGACGGCACCGGCATGTGCGGCTGCTGCCGCGTCGAGGTGGGCGGCGTGACCAAGTTCGCTTGCGTCGACGGCCCCGACTTCGATGCCACCCTGGTCGACTGGGATGACCTTCGTGCCCGCCAGGCCGCTTACCGTTCCGAAGAGGGCGAGTCCCTCAAGGCTTATGAGGAAAAGAGCTGCGCATGCCACTAGTTAACGGTCGTTTCGTTGCCGATATGAAGTCGCCCCGCACCCCCGATAACGAGGAGCCGGCTGCCGAGCGCGCCTGCGACTTCCGCCCCGTCGACAAGGGCTTCACCGAGGAGATGGCGCTGGCCGAGGCCGAGCGCTGCCTCAACTGCAAGAAGCCGTTCTGTGTTGAGGGCTGCCCCGTCAACATCAACATTCCCCGCTTTATCGAGCAGATCCGCGCGAAGGACTTCGGCGGCGCTCTCGATACCATCCGCGAGGACTCCATGCTTCCCGCCATCTGCGGCCGCGTCTGCCCGCAGGAGAACCAGTGCGAGGGCAAGTGCATCCGTGGCAAGAAGTCCGAGCCCGTGGCCATCGGCCAGCTCGAGCGCTTCCTGGGTGACCGCCCCGAGCTCGCCTCCACGCCCAAGATGGCCCCCAAGAACGGCAAGAAGGTCGCTGTCGTCGGCTCCGGCCCGTCCGGCATCACCTGCGCCGGCGAGCTCGCCCGTAACGGCTTTGACGTTACCGTCTTTGAGGCCTTCTTCACCGGCGGCGGCGTGCTGGTCTACGGCATCCCCGAGTTCCGTCTGCCCAAGGCGGTCGTCAAGCGCGAGATTGACGGCCTGGAGGACATGGGCGTCAAGTTTGAGTACAACTCCGTCGTGGGCAACATGGCCACGGCCGAGGAGCTGTTCGAGCAGGGCTTCGACGCCATCTACGTGGCGACCGGCGCAGGCCTGCCCAAGTTCCTCAACGTCCCCGGCGAGAACCTGCCCAACGTCTTCTTCGCTAACGAGTACCTCACCCGCGTGAACCTGATGAAGGCCAACAAGTTCCCCGAGTACGACACCCCCACCAAGCACGGCAAGAACGTCGTTGTCTTTGGCGGCGGCAACGTGGCTATGGACGCTGTCCGTACCGCCAAGCGTCTGGGCGCCGAGCACGCCATCATCGCCTATCGTCGTACCGAGGATGAGATGCCCTGCCGTCGTGCCGAGCTGCATCACGCCAAGGCCGAGGGCGTCGAGGTTCTGCCGCTCGTCTCCCCGCTCGAGTTTGTCGCTGGCGAGGACGGCTCCGTGTGCGCCGTCAAGGTCCAGAAGATGGAGCTCGGCGAGCCTGACGAGTCCGGCCGTCGCCGCCCGGTGCCCATCGAGGGCGCCATCGAGGAGATCCCCTGCGACGTCGCTATTTCGGCTATCGGCACCAACGCCAACCCCTTCGCTGCCAAGATCGGCGGCAAGATGGAGCTCAACAAGTGGGGCTACATCGTTGCCGACGAGGAGACCGGCCAGACCACCGATCCCCGCATCTGGGCCGGCGGCGACATCGTCACCGGTGCCGCTACGGTCATTCTGGCGATGGGCGCCGGCAAGAAGGCCGCCGCTTCCATCACCAAGAGCCTGCTGGGCGAGTAATCACCCACAGCGCTAGCCATCAAACGGCAAAGTCCCCGTCGAGCACACGCCCGGCGGGGACTTTTTCTATGCCAGACCCCAGATCACCACAAAGGAGACAGGCACCTTTGTGGTGGTTTTGGACTTGCCTGATCGTTTTGTCTCAATCTGTAACAGTTGGAGTCCGTTGAGCCCTGCAGTTGTTACAGATCGAGATATTGTGCCGGCCGCCCACGCCGCATCTCAATCTGTAACAGTTAGAGACCAAATATGCCGCCTGGTGTTACAGATCAAGACGTTGGGCTGACGGCCGAACGGTTCATCTAAATCTGTAACAGTTAGAGCCATTTTCGCTGGCTTGGTGTTACAGATCGAGACTATGCAAAAGCCGAGGATAGGCACTGCCGCCAAGGCCTTCCCCTCGGCCTAAAACAAAAACCACCACAAAGGTGCCTGTCCCCTTTGTGGTGGTTTTGGTCGGTTAGTCTTCGAGCTGCGCTACTTTGTAGCGGTAGGCAGCGGCGATAACGTCTTTGCAGCCCTCGCGGCCCAGCTTGGCGCGATTGACGACGATGTCCTTACCGCTCGTCATCTTCCACTTTCCGGCACTGTAGCGCTTATAGAACGCCTCGCGCGCCTTCTGCTGCTGCTTGACCAGCTTGGCGCCCTTCTTTTTATTAAGGCCACGCTTCTTGCGCACAATCTCGACGCGGTCCTCAAAAGGAGCGGTCACCAACACGGCAATGTGGTTGGGGTTGTTACGCAGCAGGTAATCGGACAGGCGGCCTTCGATAATGCAGCTCTCGGTCTCGCCCAGGTCCAAAATCACCTGGCTCATCTTCTGGAACAACTTGTCCGAGTACGAACGCGCGTCGTAGCGGTCGGGCAGGAACGCCATGTTCTCCACGGCCAGACGCTCGTCGTAGGCGGCCATCTTGTCGAGCGACTCGCCCGCGCGCAGCGACGCACGTACCAGCAGCTCGTTATCGTACAGCGGAATCCCCAACTCGTCGGCAAGCATGCGGCCAATCTCGTGGCCCTCGGCGCCAAAGTCGCGCGCGATGGTAATGACCACAGGATTCTTCTTGTTCTCCAGATCGCTCATCGCGATTCCTTTCTAACAAATGAGAAAAGGCAATTCCTGATTCCCATTTTGTCACTTACGACCGTCCTGGTTTCCCAAGTGCGGCAGATTGCCCCGAAAGAGGAGCGCCGCGTACTAAATGTACGCAAGCGACGATTGAGGGGCAAGGTGCCGTGCTTGGGGAAGCAGGACTATGCGGCCACGATGCGGCGTTGATATGCCCTCACCAGCAGCGAGATACCAAAGTTGAGCACGAAGTACATCGCAAACACCAGGCCGTAGAGCATAAGCACCTGCGACAGGTCGATCGCGTGGGCCATCACGACGTTTGCCGTGTACATGAGCTCGGCCACGTTAATGCCCGAAAGATACGAGCTGTCCTTGATGACGGTCGTGCACTGGCTAAACAGCGCCGGAATGATCGTCTTAAATGTCTGCGGCAGAATGATGTAGCGCATGGTGGCAAAGAAGCCAAAGCCCTGGCTCTGCGCTGCCTCAAACTGGCCGCGCGGAATCGAGTTGAGGCCGCCGCGCACAATCTCGGCCATAACAGCGCTGGTAAACAGCGTAAAGGCGATGGTCGAAATCACAATGTCCAAACCCTGCACCGTAAAGTAGATAAACAGGATCCACAGCAGGTTCGGCGTGCAACGGAACAGCTCGATGTAGGCACTCACCAAAATACGAAACGGGCGGGGCGCATAGCTTTTAACGAGCGCCAGCACCGTGCCAAAGATGAGCGAGAAAAAAATCGACAGCGCCGAGATCTCGATCGTCTTAACAAAGCCGCCCCAAATGTAGAGCAGGTTGGTCGCGTTGAAGATTTCCATGCGCTAGGCCTCCTCTACGTTGTCGAGCCCCAGCTCGGCGAGGCTCACGCCGCGCGGACGCTCCTTGGAGCGGCGCTCGAGCCACTGCACCAGCATGGCGAGCGGAAAGCAGATGATGAAGTACATAAGGCAGCAGACGATGTATCCCTGCAGGTAACCGTACAGGCTCACAAAGTTGTCTGAACGGTACATAAGGTCGCCGCCGGCCACAAGCGCCAGCACCGACGTGTTCTTGACTAGGTTGAGTGCCTGGTTACACAGCGGCGGCAGAATGATCTTGAATGTCTGGGGCAGCACGATGTACCAGTACGCCTGCGCACGGGTGAAGCCCTGGCTCTGCGCCGCCTCCATCTGACCGCGCGGAACCGCCTCGATACCGGTGCGGATAACCTCCGAGATGTAGGCCGCGTGATACAGGCCCACGCCCAAGAAGCCCAGCACGAACGGCGCGATGCGCACCGGCTGGTCGGCACCGGTTATGGCCTGCAAAAACTGCGGACCAGCCATGTACATAAAGAGCACCTGCACGGGCAACGGGGTGTTCTGGTAAAACTCCACGTACACGCGGCTTATGGCGCGCAGCACGCGCGAACGGGTGGTAGAGAACACACCCAGCAGCGTGCCCAGCACCAGCGACAGCAGCAGACCGGCAACGACCACCTGTAGCGTCACGCCAAAGCCCTCCCAGAAGGGCCCCATGTTTTGAAATGTCGTCGACCAACGGTCGGCGTCAAATAATCCTTCGAGCATTTGATTCCTTCCTTGGACGATGCGCCTATACAAGACCCCAGGTCTTGACCTCTTGGTCGAGCCAGCCGTCGGCCAGACGATCGCAAATCACCTGATCGACCACGGCCGAAAGGTCGCAGCCCTTCTTGGTCGCCACGCCGTAGCCCTGCTCGCCAAACTTGACCTCGGGCTGCAACAGCTCAACGGTCTCGTTCATGTAACCGGCCAGCGTGGAGCGGTCCATGGCAAAGACGTCGATATTGCCGGCGTCGAGCGAACTCTTGATGATGGGATAGCCACTAAAAGCCCTAAACTCGGGCTTACAGCTAAAGCCGTTGTCCTTGATCATCTGCTCGATCAGGCCCTGCGTGGTGGCACCCTGGCTCACGCCGATGACCTTGCCGTCCAGGTCCTCAATCGAGGTAAAGCCCGAACGCTTCTTGACCATGAGTCCCACGTAGTCGGTGCGGTACGGCGTCGAGAAATCCCAGCTCTTCTTGCGCTCGTCGGTGATGGTGTAGGTCGCCGCGACCACGTCGAGTTGGCCGTTATCGATCAGCGGGCCGCGTGTCTTGGGCGTTACGTCGGTAAACTCGACAAGCTCCTGGGCACGGGCTTCCTTGTAGCTCACGCCAAAGACAGCGGCGGCGATCTGGTAGCACAAATCGACTTCCATGCCCTCAAAGCGGCCTTTGGCGGTGTCGTAATAGCCGTAGCCGGGAACATCTTTCTTGACACCGGCATTCAGATGGCCGCGCGACTTGATGGCCGCAAGCTTGGATCCCTTGTCGGAACCCTCGCCGCTGGTGGAGTTGCCGCAACCGGTGAGCGCGGTCCCCGTCAGCGCGAGCATGCCGGCGCCCGCCAGCTGCAAAAAGTGACGGCGCGACACGGCCGCCCTCGTCATATCCGTCATGTCCATCACCGCGCCTAGTGCAGAATCTTGGACAGGAACTCGCGGCAGCGCGGGTTCTCGGGGTTATCGAAGAAGTGCTCGGGCGTGCCCTCCTCCAGGATGCGGCCGTCCTCCATAAAGATGACGCGGTCGGCCACCTGGCGCGCAAAGCCCATCTCATGCGTCACGCAGATCATGGTGATGTCCTCCTGCGCAAGCTCAATCATAACGTCCAGAACCTCCTGGACCATCTCGGGGTCGAGCGCCGAGGTCGGCTCGTCAAACAGGATGATGGGCTGCTTGGTACACAGGGCACGGGCGATGGCGATGCGCTGCTGCTGACCACCCGAGAGATTCTGCGGATACTCGCCGGCCTTATGCGCCATGCCGACGCGCTTGAGTGCGGCGATGGCGATCTCGGTCGCCTCCTCCTTGCTCTTCTTTTGCAGCTTGATGGGCGCGAGCGTCAGATTGCCGAGCACCGTCATGTTGGGATACAGGTTGAACTGCTGAAACACCATGGAGCTGTACTTGCGAGCCATCTCCAGGTGATTCTTTTTGGTGAGCGGCGTACCGTCGATGACGACCTCGCCCGACGTAGGCTCCTCCAGATAATCGACGCAACGGATGAGCGTCGACTTACCCGAACCAGAAGGCCCGATCATTACGAGCTTCTCGCCGCGCTTGACGGTGAGGTTGATATCTTTGAGCACATGCAGGTCGCCAAAGTACTTGTTGAGATGCTTGATCTCGATCATGTCTGCCATGAATGTCCCTTCCCTGCGTTTACACGAGTTGAACTATTGTACGGAAAGAACCACGTTTCCGCAGCCCACGCTACATCCCCGTAAAGAACCCGCAACCTTCCGCCCACTCATTGGGCACAGACTTAAATGAGTACCCCCCGTGGGTACTCATTTAAGTCTGTCCCCAATGAGCACCGAAAATAATACAACCGCCCTTGTTGAGCATAAGTCAGCGAAAACCCGTACACGCGAGCAAGGTGACGTGAAATGAAAGGGCGCAGACCTTATGGTCGCGCCCTTGAAATTGAACGTCAGATTGCCGTGTGTACGGGTTTGCAGCGTCGAGCCGTTACGCGGTTTGGTAAAACCGCGTAACAAATTACGCGAGTTTGGCTCCAACGATCTTTGCTGCTGCCGGCTTATCAAAGTTGCCGCCAGTGGCCTTACCCAGAGCGCCCATGACCTGGCCCATCTGCTTCTTGGACGTGGCGCCCAGCTCGGCGATGACCTGCTCGATCAGGGCCTCGAGCTCCTCGCCCGAAACCTGCGCGGGCAGAAGGCTCTCCAGAATCTTGACCTGCTCGGTCAGGTTGTCGGTACGCTCTTGGTCGGTGCCGGCCTTGATGGACATCTCCAGCGTCTCGCTCGTCTGCTTAATCAGACGCTTGATCATGCTGTTGACGTCTTCCTCGGTCACATCGCGGCGCTCGTTAACCTCGATATTCTTCACCTCGGCCTTGACCTGGCGAATGATGGACAGGCGAACCTTGTCCTTAGCCTTCATGGCCGCGATCATTTCCTTCTGCAGCTCTTCGTTGGTCATCTGCAA
The DNA here is from genome assembly GCF_003437235.1 of Collinsella sp. TF07-1. Classification (NCBI taxonomy): domain Bacteria; kingdom Bacillati; phylum Actinomycetota; class Coriobacteriia; order Coriobacteriales; family Coriobacteriaceae; genus Collinsella; species Collinsella sp. TF07-1. The sequence continues at coordinate 25,412 of NZ_QSRV01000003.1, read as the reverse complement.
ATCCTCTCTAATAGCGTGGGCGGCACTCGCGCGAGCACCGCCCCATGATTACTCAGTCGTCGACGAATCGTCGGTCGAACTCTTGGTAACGCCCTTCAGACTCACGTTATAGGGTACGTCCTTGGGCATGGGGTTGACGGTGATGTCGGCATCCTTCTTGTACTGCTCCAGCCACTCGCTGTACGCAGTGCTGGCCGCTTGCGTCTTCACCACGTTGGAGACGTACTTTTTGATGGCCTTGGGCACCTGGTTGATGTCATCAACCTGATTATCGACATGGAAGTAGTCGGTGCACTTGATGATGTGGTAGCCATAGGTCGACTCGATGACTTCGCTCACGTCGCCCTTGTTGAGCCCCTCGAGCGCCGTCTGGTAGCTGTCGACAAAGGTGGTGAGCTTATCCCAGCCCACATCGCCCTTCTTCTCCTTGGAACCGGTGTCCTCGGAGTACTGCTCAACGGCGTCCTCAAAGCTCAGCTCACCGGAGTTGATCTTGTCCAGGCACTCCTGCGCCTTGGCCTTGGCGGCAGCCTTGTTCTCGTCGGAAGCGTCGGAATCAACCTTGATCAGGATGTTCGACGAGCGGCGGGCGTCGTTGTAGCTGGACAGGTTTTCGTTGATGTAATCGACGATCTCGCTGTCCTTGGGCTTGCTCGTGGGCGCGACGGCATCCTTGAGTTTCTGCTGCGCCAGACTCTCCTTGAGCGAATCCTTGTAGGTATCCTCGGTATAGCCGTAGGTCTTGAGGGTCTTCTTAAAGGCCTTGGCACCGCCCGCGCTCTTGCATGCGTCCTTCCAAGCCTTCTCGACCTCCTCGTCCGACACCGTCACGCCGTTCTCCTTCTGTGCCTGTTGAAGCAGAATCTGCTGCGTGTAGGAGTCGATGAGTTGCTTGCGGTACTTCTTGGGCGTGAGGTCGTTGTCGACCAGGTACTGCGCCCAGTCCTTGTCATTGGTGTAGCCGTAGGACGTGCGCATGCTCATGATCTGCTTGGTCACGGTGTCCTCGGTGAGGTTGGTGCCGTTGATAGTGGCAGCTACACCGCCGGTAAGCTTGTAGCCCGAGGTATCCTCTGCCTGCGACATCAGGCCGGAGCACGCCATGGCCGAGACGGAAAGCAGCATTGCCAGCACGCCGATGACCACCAGAACGATCTTGACGGTCTTGGACACGCGGGTCTTGCGCTGCTTCTTGCGAGAGCTGGAGGCGGCGCGAGCCTGCTGCTCGGGCGTCGGCTCGGGTGCGGGGTTCTTTTTCTTATTTGCCATAGTTGGCCTTTCGCATAACGAATCGAACAAACGCCATTGTGTCACAACGCAGCCCCCGCGGCACGCTTGGTGCATTGGGGACAGGTTAATCTGCACCATTTTGGTGCAAAGGGGACAGCTCTGGCAGCCGGCACCTTAGAAGTGGCGGCGGATGGCGTCGACCATGCCCTGGGACGTGGTCTGGCCGAGCACGTCGGCTGCGGCATCGGCGTCCATAAAGATGTTCATGAGCGCCTGCAGGGCCTCGACCTGGCCGCCCGGCTCGGCGATGCCCAGATTGATGACGATCTGCGCCGGCACCGGAGCGCCCATGCCAGCCATAGCGTTAAATGTCACGGGCGCGGCGGGCTTCACCACCGCGATATAGGGCTTGGCCACAAACCCCGGATCGGTATGCGGAATGGCAATGTTTGCCGCCGGCATGGCAAGACCCGTGGGATAGGCATCCTCGCGCGTGCGAACGGCGTCGAACCAACCGTCGGCAATGTAGCCACGCGGTACAAGCTCGCCCTCAAGCCGCGCGAACACCTCATCCGGCGTCGCACACTCCCAATCAAAAAACACCAGCTCAGGCGCAAACAGCGCTTCGTTATCCGCCATGCGCTCACCTCTCTCACCTAGTCATTCAAGAACGTCCCCGATGACTACCCAAAACAAAAGGTGGCCACACGCGCCTTGGCGCCAATGACCACCCTAACCACTCAACTAAATTGCACTGTGCACCGCTAGCCGCGGGGCGCATCAATTGCGACCTTGCCGCTCTCCAGCACGTGGACGCGGCCGTCAGCGAGCATTTGCACGACCTCGGGATACAGCACGTGCTCAATCGCGTGGATGTGCTCCTCGAGCGTATCGACATCCCAACCCTCCTCAACAGCCAGCGCACGCTGGGCGATGATGGGGCCGTTATCGTAGATCTCGTTGGCAAAATGCACGGTCACGCCAGTCACCTTGACGCCGCGCGCAAACGCATCGTCAATCGCATGAGCACCGGTAAAGCTCGGCAGCAGCGCCGGATGCAGGTTGACCACGCGATTGGGGAACGCCGCCAGCAGTGGCGTGTGCACCATACGCATGTAGCCGGCCATGACCACATATTCGCAGCCGCGCTCGAGCAGCTCATGCGCGATGATTTCGTCAGCGGCGATAGGATCGGCATAGACATCCTTGGACAGCGTGAGCGTCTGGATGCCCGCACGCTCGGCGCGCTGCAAGCCCTTGGCCGAAGGACGGCTCGACACTACAAGCTCAATCGAGGCGTTGAGCTTGCCGGCGGAGATAAGGTCGATCAGCGCCTGCAGGTTGGTGCCCGAACCGCTGATAAGCACGCCGATCTTGAGCGGCTCGGCCGTATCGGTGCCGGTCGGACGGGTGTAGGGCACAAAGCCCAGGCCCTCGGCAGCAGCCATCTGCTCGCTAGCGCTCATCGGAGTACACGACCTTACCGGAACCCTCGACGCACTCGCCCACGCGGAACGGCTTCTCGCCCAGCGCGACCAGAGCCTCGGTCACGGCAGCCTCGTCCTCGGGGGCAACGATCAGGCACAGGCCGACGCCCATGTTGAAGGTCTTGCATGCCTCGTTGGGCGCGAGCTCGGCCTGGCGCGACACGTAAGTAATGACGGGCGGAACGTCCCAGCCCATCTCGGCACCGTTGCGGGTGACCACGGCATCGACGTCGTCGGCGAGTGCACGGTTGAGGTTCTCGGTAATACCGCCACCGGTGATGTGGGCAATGGCATGAACGTTGGCGCCACCGCGGAGCAGCTCCAGAATCGGCTTGACGTAGATGCGCGTAGGGACCAGCAGAGCATCGGCCAGCGAAGCACCGTCGAGCTCCTCGAGCGGACGGCTCAGCTCCTCGGCCTTAGCGGCGGCCTCGGGCGTGCCCGGCTTGATGCCGTCAACGCCGATGACCTTGCGCACGAGCGAGTAGCCGTTGGAGTGCACACCGGTGGAAGGCAGACCCAGGATCACATCGCCGGGGCGAACGTTCGCGGGGTCGAGCATCTTGGGACGGTCGACGACGCCCACGGTAAAGCCGGCGAGGTCGTAGTCGGCGGGAGCCATGACGCCGGGGTGCTCGGCCATCTCGCCGCCCACGAGCGCGCAGCCCGCGAGCTTGCAGCCGTCGGCCACACCCTTGATGATCTTTGCCATGTGCTCGGCCTCAATGTGACCGATGGCAACGTAATCCAGGAAGAACAGCGGCTCGGCGCCCGAAGCCAAAATGTCATTGACGCACATGGCGACCAAGTCCTGGCCCACCGTCTCGTGACGGTCCATGATCTGGGCGAGCACGAGCTTGGTGCCCACGCCATCGGTGCCGCTAATCAGGATCGGGTCTTCCATATCCTTAAGCGCGGCGGCCGAGAACAGGCCGCCAAAGCCACCGATGCCGCCGATGACCTCGGGGCGGTTGGTGTCCTTGACCATCTGCTTAATAGCGTCGACGGCGCGGCCGCCCTCGGCGGTATCGACGCCGGCGTCCTCGTACGTCACATGCTTGCTGTCGCTCATCTGAGCCTTCCTCTCCCACTACCGTCTGACGAGCAGGCGCCAAACGGTGCTCATAGTTGCGCCATTTCGGCGCGCGCCATAACAGCACGCGCCGTCATATCAACAAAACAGCAGGTAAAACCTACCAAAATAAACCTGTCCCTACATGGCAGGTTTTAGGCCTCGCCGTGCTCCTCTTCCCAGCTGCGGTCGACATATTTCTCGACCACGGCGTCGTCGTCAAAGTGCAGCGGCTTGTCCAGGTTGCGGGGCTTAAAGCCCTCCATGAACTTGTCACGGCCAAAGCTCTCGGGAATCGCCACGGGATAGCGGCCGGTAAAGCACGCGTCGCAGTAGCCGCCCTTGGGCATGACCTTCAGCAGGCCCTCGACCGAAAGGAAGGCCAGCGAATCGGCGCCAATGTACTCGCAGATCTCATCGACCGTCTTGTTGGCACTGATGAGCTGCGACTGCACGTCGGTATCGATACCGTAGAAGCACGGCCAGATGACCTCGGGCGAGTTGATGCGAATGTGAATCTCCTTGGCGCCGGCGTTGCGCAGCATCTTGACGAGCTGCACCATGGTGGTGCCGCGCACAATGGAGTCGTCGATGACGACCAGGCGCTTGCCCTCGATGTTGTCGCGCAGCGGGTTGAGTTTCATACGCACGCCCATGGCACGCAGCTCCTGCGTAGGCTCGATAAACGTACGACCCACGTAGCGGTTCTTGATAAGACCCTCACCAAAGGGAATGCCACTCTCGTGCGAATAGCCCTCCGCGGGCGGCAGGCCGGAGTCGGGCACGCCGATGACCAGGTCGGCCTCGACGGGCTCCTCATGTGCCAGCTGACGACCCATGTCATAACGGCAGGCGTAGACGCTCTTGCCGTTCATGATGGAATCGGGGCGAGCGAAGTAGACCTGCTCAAAGATGCAGTTAGCAGGCTCTTCGGCAGCAGGCACGCCCTGCTCGGACACAAGGCCCTCGGCGCTGATGCGCAAAATCTCACCGGGACGGACGTCGCGGACGTACTCGGCGCCCACAATATCGAGCGCACAAGTCTCGGAGGCGACGACCCAGCCGCCGGCGCGGGTGACATGGGTGGCAACGTCAACCGTCGCGGCGCCGTCCTGCGACGGCAGCTGCGAAACGGATGCGGCATCGGCCTGGTCCAGGCCCTCGTCCACCAGCTTGCCCAACACCAGTGGGCGAATGCCATGCGGATCGCGGAAGGCGTAGAGCGCCTGCTCGTTGATGAGCGTCATGGCATAACCGCCACGCACGAGCTCCATGGTCTTGCGAATGCCCTCGCGCAGGTGGCCCGTACGCTGGGTAAAGTAGCCGATGAGCTTGGTCGCGACCTCGGAATCCGAATTGGAGAGGAACGGCACGCCCAGCTCGATCAGCTGGCGGCGCAGCTCGTCGGTGTTGACGAGGGTGCCGTTGTGCGCGAGCGCGATAATGACGCTATTGATGGTAGAGAGGTGCGGCTGAGAGGCTTCCCAGCTCTTGGCGCCGGCGGTGCCGTAGCGCACATGACCCACGGCCAGCTGACCGGAGAGCGTCGACAAGTCGGCATTGGAGAACACGCGGTCGAGCAGGCCCAGATCCTTGCGGACCATAACCGTACCGCCGTCACCCACGGCGATTCCCGCCGATTCTTGGCCACGGTGCTGCAGTGCACGCAGGCCAAAGTACGTCAGTCGAGCCACGTCGCGATCGGGCGCCCAAACACCAAAAACGCCGCATTCCTCATGCAGCTGGTCGGAGTCCGGATCATACGTCGACATGGCGTTCACCTGTCCCGCGGCACGCTCGGCCGCGCGGATGGTTTCTTGAGACATGGCATCCCCTCAGAGCCTCGTATTTTGGCGTTACCCGCCTTATTATACGCACGGCGCGACGCGCTCCCCAGCGCATGAGCAGCGCTTTTTAAAAGCCCACCGAGCTAATAATCCGTTTTGCGGCCAAACATTTTATCGGTCTGTCCAGCGCAAGCGCCCGCGCCCCCAGATGGCCGCCGCGTCCGCCGTTGGGGATTACAAAGTTGCAATTGGGACGTTCGTCCTGTCTTTTGGCAGGTCGGCGGCGTATCCTTATAACCGACAACAAAGCGAGAAAGGTTCTGTATGGATCGAAACGAACTCGACCCCAGCGTCCCCAGCGCCACGGAGGTCAAGAAGATTCCCCTCATCATTAAGGTGTACGCCGTCCTGTGCATCCTATCCGGCGTGGGCACACTCCCGTCGGTCGCTGCCTTTATGTGGCAGGTCATCACCGCGCTCATCAACGGCAACGCCGCCGAAAAGCTCGGCGACAATATGCTGGTCTCGGTTGGACTCATCGTCGCCGGCATCATGCTCTCTGCGGCAAGTGCCGTCATCCTGATCATCTTTGGCCTGGACCTTATCAAAAACCAGCGCCGCAACGCCGCCCGCCTGTCCTACATCCTTATTGCATTCACCGTCGTCGAGCTTTTGGTCGACGTGATGCTCCAGGGCATCGGGCCCTTCTTGCTGCGCCCTGCCATTCAGCTCGGCATCCTCGTAGCGCTTTCGGCAACCGTCGACCCCACGCTGCGCCAGGAGCGCGAACTGCAGCGCCGCCTGCAGGAGATGCTCGACCGCGACGCCGCCGCCGAGGGCATGCTCGGCCGCGATGAAACCGGCGAGGGCTACATCAAGCTCAACTACTTCAACCTGTTCTGGGTATTCTTCGTCTGCTGCGTGCTCGGCCTGATCGCCGAGGACATCTGGCATATGACAGTCGACGACCCGGGCGTCTACCAGAACCGCGCCGGCATGCTGTTTGGTCCCTTCAGCCCCATCTATGGCTTTGGCGCCGTACTCATGACCATGGTGCTCAACCGCTTCTATAAAAAGAACCCCATCATCATTTTCCTGGTAAGCGCTGTGCTCGGCGCGAGCTTTGAGGTGTTCGTGGGCTGGTTTATGCAGACCTCATTTGGCGTGGTCTCGTGGAGCTACTCGCACATGAAGCTGTTTGGCATGCCCGACCCACTCGCCGTCCTTACGGGCGGACGCACCTGCACGGGCTTTGCCTGCCTGTGGGGCCTGGGTGGCCTTATCTGGATCAAGCTGCTGTTGCCGAGGCTGCTCAAGCTCATCAACATGATTCCGTGGAAGAGTCGCTACTCGGCTACCGTCATCTTTACCGTCATTATGCTGGTCGACGGCGTCATGACGCTGCAGTCGCTCGACTACTGGTACCAGCGCGTCAACGGCACGGAGCCGGATATTCCCGTCGCGCAGTTCTACGGCAAGTATTTCGATAACGACTACATGGAGAACCGCTTCCAGAGCATGACCATGAGTCCCAAGGATGCGACGCGCGTGTAGCGCCACGCAATGCCGAGATTTTCCAACGCACAGAAAAGCCCGCTGGCAGACTGACCGAGCCTGTCTATCGTGGCTGGGGCAGAGGGATTCGAACCCCCGTAACTGGTACCAAAAACCAGGGTCCTGCCGCTGGACGATGCCCCAAATGGGTGTGGGCGCGCAAGCGCGCCGCTCTAGTGTAGCGTACCTAGTCGCTCAGCGCATCACATAGGCCGTCGAGAAGGCGAACGGCCAGAGTTTGCGCATCACTTGAAGTGAACGTGCCGTAGCCGGTGATGCCCGTGAGCTCGATGCGGAGCTTGATCGGGCGGGCGGGTGGCCGCCGCGGCGACCGCCGTCTTGATGCGCAGTGAGAGGTTGTTGCACTCGGCCAGGGTGATCGTGGCGCGCGGCTCGGCGTCGTCGGGCAGCGCATCGGAGGCGATCTCGACCGTCAGGTCCACATCCTCGGGCGCGACGTCGTCATACAGCACGATGCCGCTGCCATCGGTCGTTGCGGTTGCGATATTCCACACGCGCGAGGCGACGTTGCGGGCGATTGCGTCCTCGCCGCCGATGGCGATGCTCCAGCTTTCGAGCACGCTCGCGGCGCGGGCGAACCCCATGCGGGCCTCAGCCTCGACATCGATCACAGAGGGCTTGCCCTCCCACACATGGTGCAGGCGGTTCACGTAGTTGAAGGTGTCCTGGAACGCCATGCCATCGGCGAACAGCCCCACGTTCTCCTGGAACTGCTGCAAAGCGGCCTCGGTATGCGGGCCAAAATAGCCGTCGTCCACGCCGCAGGCAAAGCCGAGCGTGTTGAGGGCGCGCTGCAGGGCGCGTACGTCGGCACCGTGGAAATTGGGAAGGCGCAGGTACAGCGTGCGATCGCCGAGTTTGTAAGACTCGTCCACCAGCGCGCTCCAGCATGTACCGTCCACATCCTCGCCCGCATCCAGTCCCTGCTGGGTGCGAAACGCGCGAACGGCCGCAACCGTAGTTGCGCCGAACTCCTTTGCCGTCATTTCGGCGGCGTCGATCATATATCCAAGCGAGGAAAGGCGCGTCTGCACGTCCTCGACGGCAGGCCCTTGCATTCCCTGCGAAATGGGTTCCATGAGATCCCCTTACAACCTGGCGCACGCTGCGGACTTACAGGCCGCACGGCGCGTCTTCATGCGCGCGGGAGAACGAGTGCCTTCGCGCGGCATACATCATACAGTCTACCAAGAGTGCCGACGGCTCCGCATAAAGTACAGCAGAGTGCCACCTTGCAAACGGAGTTAGCTTGATTCGCTTACGCGTACTTCAAAGTCAAAGGAGTTACTTTCGCCTCGATACGTCGCCACGGAATACTCGACAGGAGAGTCAAGCGCGTCTCGTGCAACGGTTTGGAAAATGATGAGGGGGTCGCCCTCTTCAATGTCGAGCAGGGCGGCGGTCGTCACATTGGCTTTTGAGACCTCGAGGTGGCGGTGCGCTCGCTCGACTGGGTTGCCAGATTTGCTCATGGCAAAATACAGGCTGGTCTCTTCAAAGTTGACAGCATCGAAGTCTTGGTACGGTTTGCAGGGAATATAGCTTTCCACAAATACGTTGGGGGTGTCGTCGGCATATCTTAGGCGGACGAGTTTGTACACGTCTTCGCCGGGCTCCAGCTCAAGCTTGCTGGCGATTTCGGTTGTTGCTTTGACTCGCTTGAAGGTGAGGACCTTGGTGCGTGGTGCGCGTCCGGCTCGCTTCATCTCGTCCTCGAAGCTCATAATGCGCATGGCAAAGGCCTGATCGACCTTGGGGAGCGTTACAACGGTGCCACGGCGCTGCCGTTTTTCCAAGTAGCCTTCGCTTACAAGGGTTTGCATGGCCTGGCGAATAGTTGACCGGCTGACGCCGTACATATCGCATAGTTGCATTTCAGAGGGGATGGTTTCGCCCACGGCGTACGTGCCGTTTTTAATTTTGGCGAGTAGATCATCTTTGATTTGGTCATAGAGCGTCATTTTGTCATACCTTTTTAAGGCCGAAGTTGGAACGAATATAACATATGGGGCGGAGCCATAAGGCTCCGCCCCGATGGTCGGGTTAAATTGTTGGCTTGCCGATTGAGCTATTGCTTAGAAGACGCCCAGCAGGCAGAGCGCGGAGACCACGACGGTCAGGATGACGATGACCTTGGTGGGGCTGTACTGCTTCTTGCCCAGCATCCACCAGGTGATCAGCACGGTCGCCAGGGGAAGGATGGAGGGGAACACGCCGTCGAGGGTTGCCTGCAGGGGCTGCCATTCGCCGCCCAGCGGGATGTTGAGGGTGGTGGTCAGGCCGATGTTGCCTGCGGCGAGGGCGCCGATGACCATGATGCCCAGGATGTTGAAGGCATCGGTGATGCGGCGGGCGTTCTCGCCCACGATGACGTCGATGGCGCCGACGCCGAGCTTGTAGCCGGTGCGGTAGCTGATGAACGAGATGAGCGGGCCGAGGATACCGTAGGCGATCATGTAGAACAGCGGGCCGATCGGGCTACCGCCCGTGGCGAGGCTCATACCGATCGAGAGCAGAATCGGGACGATGATGCCCTGGATGATGGAGTCGCCGATGCCCGCCAGGGGGCCCATGAGGGTTGCCTTGATGTTGTTGGGCATATCCTCGGAGACCTCGCCGCCCATGGCGATGTTCTCCTCGAGGGAGGTCACGATGCCGTTGATGAGCTGGCCGGTCTGGGGCTCGGTGTTGAAGAACACGGAGTGGCGGACGAGCAGGCGGCGCTTGGCGTCGGGGTCATCCTTGTAGTACTTCTCGGCAAAGGGGAGGTATGCCCAGGCGTAGGCGTGGCCCTGGAGCTTCTCGTAGCTCATCGAGGACAGGTGGGTGAAGGCCCAACGCAGCCAGATGGTGTTGAGCTCCTTGTTGGAAAGGTGGCCGCCGTTTTCGGTCTTCTTGGCGGTGGTGCTGGTGAGTTCCGTAGTCATGTGAGTTCGCTCCTTCGGGGATTAGAACAGATCGTCATCTTCGTAGACCGCGGTGGTCTCCTGGGGCTCGGAAGTCGCGAGCGCGGGTTCGGCGGTCTTGCCGCTCGACAGGAACACGAGGTAGGCGACGAGTGTGGCGAGGAACACGATGGCGATCATGGAGAGGCCGGCGAAGGAGAGGAGCACGAAGCCCGCGAGGAAGAAGATCAGCTGGGCCTTGTCCTTGATCACGATGTTCATGAGCATGCCGATGCCGAGAGCGGGAAGGACGCCGCCGAGGACGGAGATGATATGCGTGACGACCTCGGGAACGCTATTGAGCAGGGTTTCGACCACGCCCTGGCCAAAGTAGACGACCAAAAACACCGGGACGGCGCGGATGAAGAAGGTGCAGATTTGGGGGTAGATGATGTGCCACTTAGTGATGCCGCGACCATCGTTGGCCTCAGCGGCGGTCTGGGCCTTGCCGTTGAAGAAGGAGTAGAGGGCCATGCGGGTGTTGTAGAAGATGAGGCCGAGGGTTTGGCCCATGAGCACGGAAAGGGTGACGGCGATTGCCGGATCCTTGGTGGTGGCCATGGCCAATCCGATGCCGCCGTAGGAAGCGTAGGTGATTTCGGAGTTGGTCGCGCCGCCGGTGGACAGGTTGGCGATGAAGACGGCCTGGACGGCGACGCCGCATAGAACGCCGGCGCTCACGTCGCCGAATACGAGGCCGCACAGCAGGCCGGCGACGAGCGGGCGGCCCATTACGTAGTAGCCACCGGACATGCCGAACAGGCAGGCGCTCTCGATGGCGCCCAGGTAGCAGAAGACGCCGCACATGAGCGCGGGGAAGAGCAGGGTAAGGTCCATGGTGTTCCTCCTAAGCTGGTGTTGATGCGTTTACATCGACTGGTACTTGGTTTTGACCGCGGGCCAGGTGCGGACAGCGTCGTCGGGCAGCAGCTGGAACTGAAGGTCGATGCCGGCAGCCTCGAGCTCATCGAGCGCGACGACGTCCTCGTCGTTCATCATCACGGTATTGCCCATGTTCTTGGTGCCCTCGCGCGTGGCATTGAGGTTTCCGATGTTGAGCACGCCGCCGAAGTCGCCGTCGATCTTGATCAGGTCGGCGAAGTTGCGGATCGAGTCGGAGATGACGAAGAAGTTCTTTGCCGAGGCCTGGGCCTTGGCGAGGGCCTCAGGTCCCTGGGCGAGGGTGTAGATGCCGAGCTTGAGTTTGCCCGCTGCGGCTTTGAGCACCTTGCAGCGAAGCTGGTCCGCGGCGATCTTGTCGCTGATCACCAGGATGGCGTCAGCCGGCTTCACCGCGACCCACCGGGTGGTGGTCTGTCCGTGGATGACTCGGTCGTCCACGCGTGCGAGCACGATTGCCATTGTGTCTCCTTCCATTGGGCGATTCTTTTGGGAATCGCGTTATCACTAAAACAGGTCGTCGTCCGCGAGGGACTCATCTTCATCCGGGAGGGCCGCTGCGGTGACGCCGGAGGTTCCAGCGTTGAGCGCGAGTTCGACGGCGGCGTCCAGGTCGTCACTTGCCGCAGCCGCGACGCCGACCTCGATGAGCATGCCGAAATTGAAGCCCGATACGACGCGCAGGTGCTCGGGGTTTTCGAGGAACAGGGCGTAGGCCTCGTTGTAGGGGGTTCCGCCGAGTAGATCCGCGAGGATGAGCGTGTTGCCTGATACGAGCTGCGTCTTGACCGCATTGGAAAGGTGCTCGCGGAAGACGTCGACGCCGTCGTCGCCCAGACCCACGGCGACGATGGGGCTGTCGCTCGAGACCATCTTCTTATAGGTGTCGAGCATGCCGTCGCAAAGCGTGCCGTGTGAAGTCAATACGATGTTCACTGATATCTCCTTTCGTCGCGATTAATCATATATGTATGACCAAAATGTTTAGAGATTGAATCTTTTTGAGTCCACAAACGGTATTAAATCGGACATAAACGGTAAATAGTATTATTTAGCATCAATATGTATGACAATATGCTAGGATGCAGGCACGCACCAATCCTCAACGAAGGGAGCCGTCATGGCACGTTACACGCTCGATGATCTCGCCCGTCTGGTCGACCACACCAACCTCCACCCCGACGCCACGCGCGAGGATATGGAGAAGCTCTGCCAGGAGGCGAAGGACTACCACTTCAAGATGGTCGCCATCAACTCCGTCCAGTCCAAGCTCTGCTCCGAGCTCCTCGCCGGTACCGACATCCACACCGGTGCCGCCATCGGCTTCCCCCTCGGCCAGACCACCATCGCCACCAAGGTCTTCGAGACCAAGGACGCCCTGGCCAACGGCGCGAATGAGATCGACTACGTGATCAACCTCACCGAGCTCAAGGCCGGCAACTGGGCCTACATCAAGGACGAGATGCAGCAGATCGTCGACGTCTGCCGCGAAGCCGGCGTCCCCTCCAAGGTCATCTTCGAGAATTGCCTGCTTACCGAGGATGAGAAGCTCGAGCTGTGCAAGATCGCCAGCGAGGTCCTGCCCACCTTCGTGAAGACCTCCACCGGCTTCTCCACCGGCGGCGCGACCGTCGAGGACGTCCGTCTCATGCGCGAGCACACCGACCCCCGTGTTAAGGTTAAGGCCGCTGGCGGCATCCGCACTGCCGACGCCTTTCTCGACATGGTCCGTGCCGGCGCCGAGCGCATCGGATGCAGTGCCGGCATGCCCATCATCGATGAGCTGCGTACCCGCATGGAGAGCGAGGGCATCGACGCCTTCGAGCTGTAAGGAGTGCATATGGGCCCCATCCTGCTCAAGCCCAACTACATCTCTCCCGTCTGGTCGGGCCCGCGCGTCAACGAGGCGCGCGGCCTTTCCGGGGACGCCCTGTACGGTGAGTCGTTCGACGTGTCCGTGCACGATGGGCTGGTCAACGATGTCGACGGCGGTCCGTTCGACGGCATGCCGCTCGACCGCGTGATAGCCGAGAACAAGACCGCCATCATGGGTGAGCTCGATCACGACGGCATCGTGCAGATCATCACGATGGACGCCGGTGAGAACCTGTCCATCCAGGTGCATCCCGACGAGGCGTATGCCCGCGAGCGCGAGTCCGACCACGAGAAGGCGGAGTCCTGGTACATCCTGGACGCCGAGCCCGGCGCCTCGATCATCTGCGGCACGACGACCGACGACCTCGACGCGTTGCGTGATGCGACGGCAGATGATAGCGTGGGTGACCGCTACGGAAGGCGCGTCCCCGTGAGCGAGGGCGATTTCGTGCTCATCCCCGCGGGGACCTTGCATGCGATGGGCGAGGGCGTATTCGCCCTCGAGGTCGGCAGTCTGGGCTTCAAGACGTACCGGTTCTGCGATTGGGGTCGCGGTCGCGAACTCCATGTCGAGCAGGCGTTCGATGTGCTCGACACTTCGATCCGTCCCGAGCCGGCGCACTTCGGCGCCTTCGATCCGAAGGCTCCCGCGAGCGTGCATCGTGGCGTCACGCACCGTCTGTTCACCTCAGACGTCGTTGACGTCCGGGGCGAATGGGAATGCCTCCTGGGCGATCGATATGCCGTTCTGTCCTGCGTGGGCGGTCATGCCCGGGTGGTCACGGACGACGGTGCCGTCGATCTTCCCCGCACCGCCTCTGCGCTGATTCCTGCGAGTGCGGGATCGTTCACGGTCGAGGGGACGTGTCGCGTGTTGGTGAGTCGCGTCGTCGATGAGCGTGACGGCTAGCGCGACGGGGAGTAATTGGGGGTCGATATGTCCGGATCAAAGTCTCGTGTTGTGGTGACGGGTGCGAATGGGTATCTTGCGAGCCTCATTCGTTTGTACAACGCCGATAAGTTCGAGTTCGTGAGTGTTACTCGCGCCGACGTGGACCTTTCAGACGTCGAGGCGGTTGCCGAGTTTTTCTCTGCGCTTGAGTTCGACGTCTGCCTCCATATGGCGGCGGATGCCTCGACGGCCCGCTGCGAGGGCGATCCAGAGGGTACACATCGAATCAACACGGAGTCGTCCATCGCTATCGCCCGAGCGTGTCGCGCCCGTGGTGCGCGCATGGTCTTCTTCTCGACCGAGCAGTGTTTTAACGCCTCGCCCGGTGAAGCGCCGTTCCATGAGGACGACGAGATGGCAACCACCACACGATACGGCGCGCAGAAGATGGAGGCGGACGCCTGGATCAGGGAGAACCTCGACAATTTTCTGATTTTGCGCCTCTCGTGGATGTTCGGCCTTCCTATGCCCGGGGCAAAGCCCGCCCCTAACATCCTTACGAACGTGCTGCATGCGGTTCGGACGGGAGAGCCTGCGGCGTTTCGTGTGCATGAGCGGCGGAACATGACGTACGGTCAGGAGCTGGCGAGCGCCATATCGCAAATTCTCGTGCTGCCCAGCGGCGCGTATCATTTTGCGAGCCAAAACGGCCTGAGCACCTACGAGACTGCCCGTCTCGTGGCCAGCCGCCTCGGTTGCGACGAGCACCGTATCGAGGAGCTCGTGCTTCCCGACACCGAGACCTATGCCGATCGACCACGGGACTTCCGTCTTTCCTCGGAAAAGCTCGCGCACGCGGGGGTACATCTGGGAACGTTCGAAGATGGCCTCGAAAGATGCTTGAGAGATTTCGGAATGCTGTAGCGCGTGGAACGCGTGCGACATATTGGCCGTTCAACTCGAAGGCCCGATCGGTGATTGAACTGCCTCCCATTTCTTGGACACGAGAAATGGGAGGCTTTCTTATGTCCGACGACTTGAGACTCAGATACGACGAGAGCATGCGCCGGATGGCGGCGGAGCTGTTCGCCGAAGGGCACGGCTACCATTCGGCGGCGACCCGTCTGGGACTGCCGCCGGCGACCGTGAGAAAATGGCATCGAGCGTACGTCGCACTCGGCCTCGAAGGGTTGTTGGCCATGGGAAAGAAGATCAGGAGCTACCGCTGGGAGCTCAAGGCGTCGGCGGCCAGGGACGTGGTGGAGGGCGGCGAGCCCAAAGCCGCGGTCATGGCGCGCTATGGGATTGCGTCGCTGTCCCCGCTGGAGAAATGGTGCAAAGCCTACCGGGAGGGCGGCGCCGAGGCCCTGAGGCCGAAGCCCAAGGGCAGGCCGCCCGGGTCGGGCGCGAAATCGGTTCGCAGGACGCGCGAGCAAGAGCTCGAGGAGCGCGTCCGGAAGCTCGAGGCCGAGAACGCCTACTTAAAAAAATTGGCGGCCCTGGGGGCGGAGAAACGGCTGCGAGCTGGGAGCGGGCCCAGATAGTCGCCGAGCTCTCGGGGCGGGGATTCGCCCTCGCCGACCTGCTGGAGGCGGCGGGGATGGCCAGGTCGACCTACTATTACGCGCTCCGCCACCCGCCGAGGCCCACGAGCCCCGAGCTCTGGGGCAAGGCCGTCGAGGTCTTCAGCCGGACGGCGAACGGCTGCGGCCACCGCCAGATCGCGATGTGCCTGCGGGCGGAGGTGGGCGCGCGCATAGCCGACAAGACGGCGCTCAAGATGATGCGCGAGATCGGGATCTCCTGCGGCATCCGCCGCGAGACCGACTACCACAGGTACAACTCCTACAGGGGCGTCGTCGGGAAGGCCTTCGAGAACGTGCTGGGGCGCGACTTCGCGGCCGACGGGCCGTGGGAGAAGATGGGCACTGACGTCACGGAGTTCAGTTCAGGCAGCCCTGGGGGAAGGCGTACTTCGCGCCGGCGTTCGACTTCGGCAGCTGCGAGATAGCGGCGTGGTCGATCTCCCGGCACCCGGACATGGCCCAGCAGAAGGAGATGCTCGGCATGCTGCTGCCGAAGATCCCGAAGGCAAGAACCCGATCATGCACAGCGACATGGGGTGGCAGTACCAGCACGAGGCGTACTGCACCGCACTGCGCGAGGCAGGGGTCGTCCAGAGCATGTCGCGAAAGGGGAACTGCCTCGACAACGGCGCGACGGAGCAGCTGTTCGGCCACATGAAGGACGAGTTCTTCCGCGGGCAGAGCTTCGCAAGCTTCGAGGAGCTCAAGGAGAGGCTGGAGGAGTACATAGTCCACTGGAACACAAGGAGGAGGCAGGTTAGACTGAAGGGGCTGACCCCGGAGGAGTTCCGGAGCCAGTCCCTAGCGGCTTAGGCCGTATCTATTGACCCGTCCAAGATTTGGGACGCAGTTCAATTTGAACTGCCAGCGGGCTTTTTGTTGGCGAGTGCTGCTGCCGGCATTACGCCTCGCGCTCGACCTCGCTCACACACTCATTTTTGATGGTACCGACGAGCGCCTGCAGCGCATCGACCACATGCGGGCGAATGTCCCCGCCAATGAGCACGAGCATGATGTCGTCGCCCACGGTAAGCTCGCCGCTCGCCAGCCACACGCGCACATAGCCGATACCCGGCATCGCGCGCGTTGCCTCGATAGCGGCCTGCGCCTTTTCGGCATCGAAGCCAAACACCATGCCGCCCACCTTATGTCCAGGCGCCACACCATCTGTCTCGACCCCGCGCACCTCGGACTTAGGCGTCGCACGCACCACACCGTTATGCGTCAGGTACATACCGCACGCAGATGCCGACGAATCGGCCTTGGCCTCGCGCAGCCAAGCATCAACCGAAGGCATCGATTTGCCACTTTCAAGCATCATTTCTCCTTTTTACCGTCATCGAGTAGCTCATTTGGGACGGGGCTTTTAGCTACTCTCGAACAACTTATTCCTCAACCGGCGTGAGCACCATGACGGCGCGCGTATTGCTGAATGACAGTGAACGACAGGTCACAAGCGTTACGACCTTGGTTGCCGAAGCGGCGCGGTCACTTGCGTCGCTCGCCACGGCAGAGGCACCGTCGAGCATCTCGGACAGGTAATTCTTCAGTCCGTCATCGCCCTCAAAGTTGGGCGTGCGCGCCTTGGCATACGTGTCCTCGACCACCTTGGTCGCCAGCGGACGCAGCTTATACGTCGCATCGCGCGTGATGTAGTACACGTATTCCATGCTGTCGAACGTCGCCCGATCGGTCGTGTTCGAAATCACGTTGAACATCGAACCGTCGTTCATGTGATGACCGTAAATCGTGGTCTGCTGATCCACCATGCCCGGCGCGGTGTCATCGCTATCCAAGAAGATGGCTCCCGAGGCATTTGCGGTGCCGTCGAACAGCGTGTTGAGGTACTTGGAGTTGTTGTTGGTCTGCACCACGGGGTAGTTGATGTTGGTGCCGGGCGCGTAAATCCAACCCACAACCTCGGGATTTGTCTGGGCAAGCGCATTGAAGTCGATAATCGGCACGCCGCTGGCGTCCTTGTCGCTCACATATTGTTTTTCGATCTTTTGATACGACTCGCTCGCCTGCTTGTAGCCAATCTGCGCGTTGATAAAGATGGCGGCCGCAGCAACGATTAGGCCGATGCCAATGATGATGAGCAAGATGGGGATAACGGAGCGACGCTTTTTGCGCGGCGTCTCGGTATAGCTCGATGGCGCGGTATGCGCCGAAGAGCGAGGTGACTTCTTGGCCGTACTGTATGACGAAGGGCGATATGCAGCAGGAGTATCCTGACGGCGATGCTTCGCCGGCGTCACGGGGCGCGGCGCGCGCGGCTGCTGAGGAGAGGATGTCCGACCCTGCTGTGGCGCGCGGGCTGCTCCCGACGTGGCTGGATCGGGAATCCGAGAAGCCGAAAAACGCTTTCCCTGATAGTCGGACATGGCTCTCCTTATGCTGCAAATGGACTGGCAGAGCGCTTAGGCGTCAGCCATCTCCTGCTTCATCTTCTCGATAACCTTGCGGTACTCAGGGTCGCATGCGCCCAGAATCTGCGTGGCGTAGATGGCAGCGTTCTTGGCACCGTTGATGGCCACACAGGCAACGGGCACGCCCGAAGGCATCTGCACCATCGACAGCAGCGAGTCCATACCACCCAGATCGCTCGTCTTCATAGGCACGCCGATAACCGGCAGCGGCGTAAAGGCAGCCACGACACCACCCAGGTGAGCGGCCTTGCCGGCGGCGGCGATAATCACCTTGATGCCGCGATCGGCGGCAGTCGAAGCCCACTCGTGGACCTTCGCCGGCGTGCGGTGTGCGCTCGCGATCACGAGCTCATAGGGCACACCCAGTGCCTCGAGCTCGGCGGTGCAGCCTT
This sequence comes from Collinsella sp. TF07-1, assembly GCF_003437235.1. Lineage (NCBI taxonomy): Bacteria > Bacillati > Actinomycetota > Coriobacteriia > Coriobacteriales > Coriobacteriaceae > Collinsella > Collinsella sp. TF07-1. The sequence continues at coordinate 7,242 of NZ_QSRV01000003.1, read as the reverse complement.
CCATAACGCCCAGATCGGACTTGGAACCCATGATGATCCCGACAACCGGCTTTTGATCTGCCATAAACATAGACCTCCTGTTGAGAGCGGTGACGCAGCGAATCCGCGACCCTTAACTGCAAATAATTCAAGTATAGCCACCGATGCCGATGTGTTCGGTGAGAGACGGAATGCTTTGCGAGATTAAGGCCGAAGGGTCGGAGCTTTCCGCCTACATTCAAAAAGCATGCCCACCGTCCTTGGGTGGGACGGCGGGCACGCTTGCTTAGCTGTTGCTGGGGCTACTTGGCCTTGCTGCGACGATGGAAGAAAGCGCCGATCGCGGCGATGATGGCGCCGAGACCACCGACGGTCACGACGGTCGCCGCCGTCTGGTCGCCGGTATTGGGGATCGCCGAACCGTTCTTCTTGCTGCCCTGGGCCTTGTCGCCTGCGGGCTTGCCCGCCTGGTTGCCGCCGTTCGAGCCATTGCCGGAACTCTGGTTGCCCGAGCCGCCCTGGTTGCCGGAGTCGGCATCCCTGAGGCTCTCAATGGCCAGCTTGAGCTGGTCATAGGCCGCCTGGAGCTGGGTGTCGGAAGCATTCTCATCACCCAAGACGTCCTCGGCGTAGGTAATGGCATCCGTCAGGGCCTTGACAGACTCGTCCGTCTTGCCCCTGGTGTCAGTCTCCTTCGCCTGCTTGACCAGGGCCTTGAGCTGCTTCTTAGTCGGATTCTCGACCGGGACCACCGGGGTCTTCTCGAGCGCGCCGCGGGCGCTCTCGAGCGCCCTGAGCGCCTGGTCGACCTCGTCCTGCGTGGCGTCCTCATCGCTCAAGATGGCGCGGGCGCTCGCCAGGGCGTTCTCGAGCGCCGTCCAGGAGGCCTCGGTGTAGTCACCGGCCTTGAGGTCGCCGGCAGCAACCTCGGCATCAACCTTTTCGATCGCGGTAGCGAGATCATCCTTCGCCACCGGATCGGGGACGGCCGTACCGTAGAACTTGAGCTCCGCCATGCTGCAGTAGGCATCAACGTCGCCACCGCCGGCGTGAATCACCTTGACGGTCACGTAGCGACCGCGCGCGGCGCCAAAGCTCATCTGCTTCCAGTCGCCACGGTCGGTGAGCACGCGGCCGTCGTTGTCGAAGGCGAACGTACCCATCGACGCGGCGGTGCCCATCTCATAACCGTCGGCAGTGTCGGAGACCAGTATCTCGGCCTCGAAGATATCGCCGTTAGTGCCGCCGTCCTGGCGCGGCAGGAATGTAACGTCGGTGAGATCGTAGTCGCGGCCCAGGTCGACACTCAGATACTGGGGCATACCGGTCCCATGGGCCCAGTCGCTGTGCCAAAGCGTCCGCTCGTCGCCGTCGAGAGCGTTGACGGCGTTGCTGCCCTCGTAGTCGGCCTCACTCGAGAAGTCGGCCACCTTGACGTTCTTGCGGTTCTCGGGCGTGTTGATGAGGATCTTCTCATCGACAGGGCGCATCTTGAGGCCGTCGATTGCCTTCTCGATCTTGGCAGTGGCGTCTGCGACATCCTTCTTGCTATAGCTGCCCTGGCCGCTGTCGAGGAGCTTCCGAGCCGCCTCGACCGCAGTGGTGAGAGCTGCATAGGAATCCTTGGTGTAGACGGACTCGCTGTAGCCCGCGGCCTTGGAAAGCGCTGCCACGAGCGCAGAGGTATCGACACCAGCCTTGACCTCGACCTCATAGGATGCGGTCTTGGAGGGGTCGAGTACCGACGCCACCGTGATCTTTGCCTTGCCGGCCTTGTTGGCACGCAGGTAGTAGCTCACGCTATCGCCAGCCTGAACAGCGGAGACGCTTACCACAGAGGGGTCGGAGCTCTCGACCGTCACATAGGGGTAGCCAGCGCTCTCAGGCGTAGCCTTGGCGTCGACGGGCGTAATGTCGCCTTCAAAGAACTCGGTCTGGTTCTTGCCTAGCTCGACACCCTCGATGGCCTCGACACCCTGCGTGTAGTTGAAGTTGACCTCACGCAGTGTGAGCATCTGGTCACCCGATGCCTCAAGCGGCGTGACCTCGACCTTGGTCGCCTTCTTGCCCTTGTTCTCGGCAGAGAGGTCAAAGGCGTAGCGAGCCAGGAAGGAATCGTACTCCCCGCCCGCGAACTCTTGGATCGAGCCATCCTCGAACGTCACGACGGCCTTGATCTTCTGTACGGTTCCGTTGCCGCCGTTGCGGTTAACGACCTCGACGCTATCGAGTTTCGACGGCGTCTTAAATGCGAATGTCATCGTGGTGGGAAGCTTCACGTAACTCGGTAGCTTACCCTCGCTGTCCCAGTTGCCACTCCAGTTCCACAGGAACTCAAAGCCGTTGTCGCCCTCGTTATTATCGAACAGCGCGTTATAGCTCTTCTGCTGGATAAGTTTCTCGACGTTGGTCCCGTCGTCGGTCGTGAGCTCATCGTTGGTCATCGTGATGTTGAAGGCATCCTGGGCGTACTCGGCGACCGTTGGCTGAGGAACGTCCGGCATCGTCACCGTGCCGTCGCTCGCAAACTCAAGTGCGTCGCATGCCGGGCCGATAAGCCAAGATGTCGAGGGCAGTTCGACCTTTCCGGCGGTCTTGGCCTTGAGCTTGAAACTCGCCACCGCGCCAGTACCGTTGTAGAGCTTGCCATCGCCGCGGTTGGCAAAGGCGAGATTGATAGTCTGCGTTCCGTCCACGAACTGGACCTTCTCGCGAGACAGGTTCTCCATGCCGGCAGTCGAGCCGTCCTGCGCGATGCTCTCGGACACAAACTCGAACTGGTCGCTCTTGAAGTTGACGAGGGCGCCCAGGGCGTTGACGTTCTTGGCGTCGGCCGCATAGACATCAACGGTGATCTCATCACCGGCCTCGACCTCGGTCTTGCTCGGAATCACCGCGAGCGAACCTGCGACCTTGCCCTTTTGTTTAGTGCCGCCGTCAAGACCCGCCATGGTGAACGAGTAATCGTAGACGTCGTAAACGCCGTTATCGTTGAGATCGGCGAAGTGGTCGCGGATCTGCGAACCGAACGTCGGGGTATCGGGCTCGCGATTCTCGAGGCCCAGATAGTTCTTCATGTTGGAGTAGTCTCCGTCGGAGATCGTGGCCTTGTTGAGGTTGGAGCCCACGGCGAAGCCATCCGTGCCGTCGGTCTTGTAGATGGCAATCTCGGACGCGGAGAAGAAATTGCCGACCGAGGCGAGCGGTGTCATGCGCACGTAACGAGCGGCCACGGTGCCGTCAAACGCTACCGTCTTACAATCAGCGGAACGTGCCCAATCGACCTCCTGGCTCGTCCAGTGGACGCCATCGAGACTCGTCTCAACACGCATCTTGGTCACGGTGCCGTTGCCGGCGTCATCGCGCGGATAGTACTCGAGCTTATCGAGCTTGTAAGCGCGTCCATAGTCAACGGTAAGCGCCTTGCCCAGATCGTTGCCACCGGAGTGGAAACCGCCGTCGCCCGACTGGAACTCATGGTCGAAGGCGAGCTCGGCCTTATGGCTGCCGTAAAGTGAGCCCTCCCAGGTGATTTCCTCGGCGTCGGGGACGTTCCGCCACGGATCGAGTGCGGAGTTCGCCTCGAGCACATCGCTCCAGGCGGAGTAACCTTCGGCGTTGCGCGAACGAATCTGGTAGGTGTGCTTGCTATTGTAGGCGAGGTCGGTGTGCGTGAACTCGGCCGCATCACCCACGGCAAACACAGTGCCGTCGACCTTAAGGTCGTAGGAGGTAGCACCATCGACCTTTCCCCAGGTGAGCTTGATGCTCGTTGGGGTCGTGGCGTCCTCGGGGGCAGCAAGGTTCGTGGGTGCGGAGAGGTTCTCGTTGAGGCGATCGGCTGTGAGCGTGGCGTCGGCGTTCACGAAACCGCCCAGCTCAAGCGTCTGCGCCGCTGCAGCAACATCGGTCTTCGCGAACTTGACGTAGACCTTGGGGTTCGTGGTGATCTTGGTGTTGTTAAAGCTCTCGCCCCGCTCGGCCTCGGTGCCGTCCACATCGCTGCCGTAGTGGTTGAGGTTAGGGGTCTCGCTGTAGAAGTAGACCGCCTGGCCGGCCTCGGGGGTCGCGGTGTCAAAGGTCTCCTGCGAGTCGACCTCAACCACGTTGAGCGCGGATCCGCCGTTCTTGGCGACGACGCTCATGGGCTTGGCGGACACGTTGGCCACGAAGGTCGTGGTGCGATTGGAGTCGTAGCCGTTGTAGCCACCCTGCGAGGCTTCGGCGGTAAAGGTCGCGGTGCCGCCTGCGGCCTTGGATCTGTAGACGGTGCTCACATGCTCACCGTAGGAGATATTGTCGATCGTACCGTAGGAATCGTCCTCAGTCGTGTTGTTCTCGATGGAGGAGCCGTCGTCCTCGTACTGCGTAAAGGTGCCGTCGCCCTCGGTGGCGAAGAACTCGACGATACGCTGGCTGCGGTCGGTACCCTTGGTGTTGGTGTCGCTCACGGCCTCGGGGTTGTTGTTCTCGGCGTACATCGGCACGATAGCGTTGGCCTTCACAAACAGCGGCAGCTTCCAAAGCGGAGCCTCGTAGTTGTTGAGAACCTGGCCGCCGCGATACTGCTTACCCGAGAAGTAATCGATCCAGATGGTGGGATTCTCGTCGGTGCCGTAGTTGGGGAGGTAAATCCCATTGCGAATGTCGTTGCCGTTCTCGTCTGCCTGGGTATCCTGATACACCGGTGCCACTAGGAAGTTCTCACCGAACATATACTGGTACTGCGTCGAGGTGCTTGCGGCGTACTCGGAGTTATCGGAAAGCAGCATGGCGCGGATCATGGGCAGGCCGGCATCGCCGTTACCCGTGTCGATGTTGGCCGCCGAGGCCGCGCTCGTGTAGATATAGGGCATGAGCTGCGCCTTGAGCTTGAGGTAGAAGCGCGAGATGCCTGTGTAGGGATCGCCGTGCGTCATGGGCGATTTACGGTAGGTGCCCCAACCGTCCATGTCGAGCATAGAGGGCGTGAACGTCTTCCACTGGTAGTCACGCGCAGAGATGATGGGGTCGCCGCCAAAAATGCCATCCATGTCGGAGCCGATGTTGGGGTTGCCCGAAAGACTCTGACCGATATACGTGGGGATATGGAAGCGAATGTACTCCCAGTTACCGCCATACTGGTCGCCGGTCCAAATGCCACCAAAGCGCTGCGTGCCGGCCCAACCATCGAGCGTGATGATGTTGGGGCGCTTGTTAGCGCCGGTCGTCACCGTGTCATAAGCTGTCTTGATGCCATTAAGACCAAAGGAGTAGCCAGATCCAACCCAGGCAACGTCGGTCTTAAGGGTAGTGATGCCTCCCGTCTTGACCTCGGCGTCGAAGTCGCGAAGCAGATGCCACGGGGTCTCAGGGTTGCTGTCGGGCTCAAGGTTGGACTGGGTCCACAAGCCCGTGCTCACACCCTTTGAGTTGGCATACTCGGTGAACTTCTTAAGGTTGTCGACGTTGGCACGCACAGCGTTAAGACGGTCGGCCGAGCTCGCTCCGTCGGAGTTGACGCCGCCGGTCTTGTAGTAACCGTTCTGGCCATAGCCGGCGCCGTAGCCGTCGTTCGGCAGGAACCAGCCGAGCGGCATGTCGCTGTCCTCGTAGTCATCGATAACCTGCCGAGCAGAGAACTGGCGGTCGAAATCGGTCGCTTTCATGTTCTCGGTATCAACCGTAGGGCCCTCACCGTTGAGCGTCTCGGCCGCAAGTGTGCCGTCGAGCTTGTAGCCCGTCGACATGCCAGACTCGTACTTAACGTCGCCCTTCTCGCTCGAGGACTTGCTGCCCTTGGTCTCCCACTTCTTTTGACCCGAGGTCGTTGACCAGCCATCACGGTTATAGGCATTAAGATGACCAAGGTAGAACCCGTACTCGGGCAGCAGTACCGGGTTACCGGTCACCTTGTAGTAGTCCTGCAGCATCTCAGTTGCCACGTTCGAAGCTCCCTCGTTGGTCGCCACGAAGTAGTAGGCATCAAACTCATTCTCGCTGTGCAAAGTCGTGACCGTCGATGAGTCCGTGGAACCGAAGTCGTAGGAACCCTCTGCAAACGTGTTTCGGAGTACGCCGTAGCCGTCACTCGTCCAATAAAACGGGTTGGGCGAGGCAACGCCGCCATCAGTCCAGTTGTTCGTGTTGGAGATGGCGATGGTCTGGTTGGTGTGCAGGAAGCGTCCGTTCTGGGTGCCGCCGCCAAAGAAGTTCTCGGACTTCTCCTTGGCGAGCGTCTGGACGGTACCCTTCTTATCAAGGTCGAGGGACGCGGACTCGGAAACCACGACACGGTCGCCTGACTTGATACTCATCTTGCCAGTCGCCTTGTCCAGGATCACGGTCGCCTTTCCGCCGGTGATCTCGATAGTGTCGCCCTTGTCGGCAACCGTCGCGCTCGGCTTGCTGTAGGTGTCCGAGGTATCGGGCTGAGCCTGGATTTTAGCCGTGTGGGACTTACTGCGCGGTGTGGCGTAATCGGAAAACTCACCCTTGGGGTCGACGTTATAACGGAAAATACCGTCCTCGAGGAACGTAATACGGCCCTTGATGCCGTCAGCGAAATCGATGTCGACGACATTCGAGGCAGACTGGGACACGGTCGCTGAGTCGACGCCCTTGAGTGGCGTGGCAATCGCCTGCTGGGGATTGGCAAACACGAGCGTCGCTGCAGTGGCAACGAGGACCGCGCTTCCCTTCACCCACCGTTTCGTAAAAATGGAATTCCTGCGCACCTGGGCTCCTTTCTTCCGAGATGCTGAGGTGCCGAGGACGCCCCCCCCCCGGCAGCATGGGAAAACGTATCAAACGGGGATGTTCGGTACATTCCGCACAATGGGGCCACCCGTTACCAAGGGGCCAACTGGTAGTAACCAGATAGCCACCTACTAGGTCATATCAATATATGGGAGCACTTGCGCAACCAAGTTCGGAAGTCCACCAGCGGCAGTAAAATGAGCGTCAGCGGCAAGGTGGGCTTAATAAGCCATACCAATTGGTTCTTCAGTCAAATACCAATCTAGCAAAAATGTACTGTTTATCTGGTATTACACAGACCATACCTTTCCCTCGGGAACTGGGCTTCGCGAAGTTTCCCGAGAGAAAAGCTCGACCGCCGCCCTGCGACCTACCGAAGATTGCTATGACGTACGTTGGCTGATTTGGTTTGGAATGAGAGGTTGACGGAGGATGGTGGACAGTTAGTTCAGATTTGTATTTTTTGGCCGGGTCCTTACGTGCAAACGTATCGTTTTGAAGCCGTTTTAGACCCAATAACGCCCT
>NZ_QSRV01000029.1:20757-24905 GCF_003437235.1 Collinsella sp. TF07-1 | reverse complement strand
GTCGGCAACGGCGGCACCGCCGGCACGACCGGCCAGTCCCGCGCCGTCGAGGCGATCGCCGCCGAGGTCTCCTCGCCGGTCTCCGGCGGCCTGTTCTACAGCGCCCACGTCTCCGGCGTCGGCTGGCAGGACGAGGTCTCGGGCGGCGCCGTGGCGGGCACCACCGGCCAGGGCAGGGCGGTCGAGTGCGTGAAGATGCGCCTGACCGGCGACCTCTCCGAGTACTACGACGTGTGGTACCGCGCCTACGTGCAGGACTACGGCTGGCTCGGCTGGGCCAGCGACGGGGCCCGCGCCGGCACGACCGGCATCGGCTACCGCGTAGGGGCGCTCCAGGTCCGCGTCCTCGCGAAGGGCTCGGCGGCCCCGGGCCCGACGGACGGCGCGTACAGGGACCGCCCATTGCATCCGAATTCGGTTGTTCTCAACGTCCCTTGTACAATGCAGAACCCCGAGCTTCCGACTGGCTGCGAGTCCGTTGCATTGACCAATGCGCTTAACTATTACGGATTTGGTTTGGGTAAAACCGTCATTGCAGACGCGTATATGCCTAGGAGCAGTTGGGATTTTGTTACGGCGTTTTGGGGCAATCCTCATAGCGCTTCGAATGGAAACTGCATATCTGCTCCCGGACTGACCAACACCGCGAATTCTTTCTTGATTAGCAGTGGTAGTAGTTTGCGAGCCTACGATGTGACCGGTACTGGTTTCTATGACCTTTATTCGTACTTGGAAGCTGGACATCCCGTTATTATTTGGTCAACGATAGGTATGCAAAACCTGGGAAGTTGCTATGCGACTCAGGCTTACGGCGGAAGGGTTTATAGAACCTATACCAACTCTCACACCGTTGTCTTAAGAGGCTTTAATCGCTCCCTAGGTACCGTTTACATTGCTGATTCACTCGCTGGCTATGTCTCTAACTCAGCTCAGCGCATTGCTTCGCTATACTCGCAAAGAGGAGCTCAGGCGGTCGTCATTAAATAGGCGCCGTCGAAGTCGAAGGAAGGTGGAATCGTGAAGCGTCTCTTAGATGTGTCCGTTTCTATACTTGTGGTTATCGCGCTGTTCATGAGTCAATCATGGGCCGTGACTGCTGCATATGCCGATTATTCAATTGACGGATCTGATGATTCAAACAGCTTTCATCTTGAAGGCTCTACTTCCAATCAAGCTGAGCCTATCTCTGGGGGGCAAGAATCGGATGCTGGCTCCGTAGATAGCGAGCCTCAAGACGCGCAGCAGGTCTTATCGGGGGAGACTAACGAAGCCGCTGCCGCTGATTCTGCCTCCAACGATCAGCTCACCGTCAAAAACGTTAGTGTTTCTGCCCATGTGCAGAATATTGGCTGGATGGATCCGGTTAGTTCGGGTAAGGTTGCCGGAACCACGGGTAGGGGCTTGAATCTTGAGGCACTAAAAATCTCACTTGAAGTGGATGGAGCCACCTCTCAAGAACAGATTGCAAATGCCATATCCGTCGAGGCCCACGTCTCCAACGTCGGCTGGCAGGCCGCCGTCGGCAACGGCGGCACCGCCGGCACGACCGGCCAGTCCCGCGCCGTCGAGGCCCTGAGGGTCAGGCTGTCCGGGGAGCTGTCGGCCCGCTACACCGTCTGGTACCGCGTCCACTCCGCCGAGTTCGGCTGGCTGGGCTGGGCGTGCGACGGCGCCGACGCCGGCTCGGCGGGCTACGGCCGCGCCGTCCAGGCCGTCCAGGTCGCGGTCCTGCCCAAGGGCGACCCCGCCCCGGGCGACACCGCCTGTCCTTTTAAGAGCCGTAGCGATGAACCTGCCTCAATCACTGTTCGCTCACATACGTCGAATATTGGTTGGATGTCGCCCGTAGGCGGCGGATCTGTTGCCGGGACAACTGGTAGGGGCCTCCCCATGGAGGCGCTTGAGGCTCAGCTTGGCTGGTATGGTCACTCGGGCTCCATTGAGCTTCGTGGCCATGTTTCTAATGTCGGCTGGCAACAGTGGTCTGAGGGGCACTGTGGAACGACTGGTAAGTCTCAGCGTCTCGAAGCCGTTCAGATTCGTCTAACCGGTGAGGCAGCTGAAAAATATGACATTTGGTACTGTGCTCATGTCTCGGGTATAGGCTGGCTCGATTGGGCTTGTAATGGAGCTGCCGCTGGTTCTGCCGGTAAAGGCAAGGCTATCGAAGCGGTAAAGGTAATCCTTGTGGAGAAAGGCGGAGCAGCGCCTGGCTCTTCGAGCAAGGTCTTTATCGGCGATCTAGATGCTGTTGCGGTTTCCGGATCCGCCGTTTCTGGGGAGAGTCTTGGCTTATCTTCTGGTCAAAAGGCTACGATTGGAGGCAAAGGCGCCAAACTGCTGAACTCCATTGCCTTAAGCGTTGCAGGCCAAACTGATGACGGGTCAATTTCCTATACCGTTATGGATGCATATTCAGGCTGGGGTGCTTCCGAATCGGATGGCGGCGCCGCCAAGGCGGTATCCGGCGCACCCATTAAAGCGATAAAAATGTCGCTGAGCGGCCAGTTTGCTGCCAATTATGACATTTGGTATCGAGTATACGATTCCGGTAATGGCTGGACGGGCTGGACGTCAAATGGTCAGGCATGTGGCGTTTCTGGTGGTTCTTCCGGTTTGTGCGGCATAGATGTTGCACTTGTTCGTAAGGGTCAACCTGCCCCTGGTTCTACCGGTAATGCATTTACCGAAACGTCGGGAATCGGTCTTGTATCCCAGGCGCACGTTGCTTCTGCGGGCTGGTTGGCTCCCGTTGGCAATGGCGAAACTGCCGGCCAGACGGGCATGTCTCGTTCTCTGCAGGCGTTGTATATTTCGACGCAGGGCATCGATGCCTCCGTTGAAGTGTCAGCACACGTTGCGAATATCGGTTGGCAGCCATACGTTTCGGGTGCTTCCTATGCTGGCACTGTTGGCAAGGGCCTCGCAATTCAGGCGGTTAAATTAAGGCTCACTGGCAACGACTCGTCAAAATACAATATTTACTACCGTATTCATGCGGCGGATTATGGTTGGCTTGGTTGGGCTAAAAATGACGCCGCAGCTGGCACCGTTGGGCTGTCTAAGCAGGCCGAGGCAATTCAAATTAAGTTGGTTGCCAAGGGTTCGTCCGACGCTCCCGTTCAAGATCATGCTGCGTTGATCCAGCTTCCTGGGCTATCCGCTAAGGCAAATTGCTCCGGTCTTGGCTGGCAAGCGTCTGTTGGCAATGGCGGTGTTGCCGGAACGGTTGGGCAGAACCGTGCCATGGAGGCAATGCAACTGTCCCTTTCCGATAGTTCCATGAACGGTGGCATTTCGTATTCCGCCCACGTATCCAATATCGGCTGGCAATCTGCTGTCTCAGATGGAGCCACAGCGGGAACCATTGGACAGGGACAACAAATCCAAGCTGTGAAGATTAATTTGACTGGTGACGTTTCGAATTACTTTGATGTCTGGTATCGCGTCCACGTGTCAAATTACGGATGGCTTGGCTGGACCAAAAATGGATCACCGGCGGGCACCACGAAGCTTGGCATTCCTGTTCAGGCATTACAGGTAAAGATTGTTCCCAAGGGCGCTTCCGCACCAGGCTCTACGTCTGATTCGTATTTTGAGACCTATCGTTATATGGGGTATCAGACCCCGGGATCTTATCCAAAGGTTAGTTGCAATAGCGTGCAGCTTCCTTCGTATTGCACCGGTTACTTTACGTATGTCACGCCTTCTCGAATTCCTTACAACGCTTCGCGACAGGATTGCATCAACGCATTCGTCCAGCGTGCTCGTGAATATATCGGGACGCGTTATATCGAGCCTTGGTCTTCTTGGCCGGGGGATGCGGTTGATTGTTCGGGCTTAGTGCTGCAATGTCTGTATGCGACTGGCATGGATATGGGTTGGTATAACCCGTATAACCATCGTTGGTTGCCCGAGCAAACCTACAACTCCATGAATTGGTATCGCAACAACACGTTTATGCCGGTTAGCACTTCTGCTATGCAGAGGGGAGATGTGGTCTACTACCAGGGCCATATTGGAATCTATATCGGAAACGGTCGAATCATTGATTCGTGGCCTGGGATCGGTGTGACCGAGCGCTCGGTCAATGCTCCAGGTCGTGTAATCGGTGCCGCTAGGCCTTTCGCATAGAGTCTGTTGAGGGG
>NZ_QSRV01000029.1:0-20747 GCF_003437235.1 Collinsella sp. TF07-1 | reverse complement strand
TCGCATAGAGTCTGTTGAGGCGCTCCGTTGCAGGAGCGCCTCTTTTTGACTGTGTGCTAACTGGTGCTTTCCTAAGCTTTAAATGCCTGTATGGAAGTGCGGTAATATAGCTAGTATTCGTTTCTTTATCTGTGGTTACTGTCTCGGGGGATATGCATGAAACGTCTTAAAGCGTCTGCTGCTTTGGTTTGTACGCTATTGATGGGCTGGTCGCAAATCATTCAGCCTTACAGCGCGTATGCGCTGTCGGTCCAGGCCGCCGCTGCTTCGCAGTCGGTCTCGCAAACATCGAACGAGTACGAATCTCAAGGTGCAAGCTCTCAGGGAGCGCAGGACGATGCCTCGGGTTCTCAGGGTGTAACCGAATGGTATGGTGACGATGCAAATGCTGCTCGTCCTGATGGGGGTGTAGACTCTGATTCAGGCGAACAGCCTGGAATTGGCATCGAAGAGTCTCGTGTTGACGCGTCAAACGGTGAAGCCCCAACCGATGATTCCACTGAAATGAATTCCTGCGAAGCCGACTCTTTGGAACCGAACTCTTGGCGTTTCGAAAACGGCGTGCTTATCGATTCTGACAATGGCGACATCGATGCGCAGTCTTTAACTGACGATCCTTTGCCCAATGGCGCTGTTGCGCGCGGCATCGATGTCAGCAATCATCAAGGAACTGTTGATTGGAATAAGGTTAAGGCCGCGGGGATTGATTTTGCCATTCTCAAGGTCGGTCCGGTTTACGGAAAACCTGACGATTCTTTTGAAAGGAACGCTGCTGAATGTGAACGCCTCGGCATTCCTTATGGCGTGTATTACTACTCCTACGCCCGTTCTGTAGAGGATGCCAATAAAGAGGCCGACAGGACACTTGCTTGGCTCGGCGGCCATCATCCGTCGCTTCCCGTTTATTATGATCTTGAGGATAGCTATATCTTGCAAGATCCGGATTTCAGCAAGGATAAGCTTACCCAGATTGCGCAGGCTTTTTGCAACCGTATGGAGGCCGTTGGCTTTAAGTCGGGTATCTATGCGAACCTTAACTGGCTTAACAACTACCTGAATTCTCCGTCGTTGAGCGGTTATGACCATTGGGTCGCTCAATATAATTGGCGTTGCGATTATGCTGGCAGCTACAGTTTCTGGCAGTATTCAAGCAGTGGCAATGTCCCGGGCGTCAACGGACACTGTGACATGAACTACTGCTTCAACGGTTCTCTTCTCAACGTAGATGACAGCAAGATGCATATTCAGTATGAGGCGCATGTCTCGAATATTGGCTGGATGAGCAGCAAGCGCGACGGATCTACGGCTGGCACAACGGGGCAGTCTAAATCAGTGGAGGATCTTAAGGTCAGCATCTTGAATCCCGTTGAAGATGGCTCTGTGCAAATTAACGCCAATGTAAGTGGCGTCGGCTGGCAGGGCTGGGACACCCCCTCGGCCTCCGAGGGCGGCACCACCGGCCAGGGCCGCGCCGTCGAGGCCGTGCGCCTGAGGCTCACGGGCTCCCTCGCCAAGGACTACGACGTCTACTACCGCGTGCACGCCTCCAACATCGGCTGGATGGCCTGGGCCAAGGACGGCGAGGAGGCCGGCACCACGGGCTTCGGCAGGAGCGTCGAGGCCGTCCAGATCAGGCTCGTCAAGAAGGGCGACGCCGCCCCCTCGTCCGACGGGGCCAACGTCGACTACGCCTTCAAGAAGAAGCCCATGTCCCTGACCTACCGCGCCCACGTCTCCAACGTTGGCTGGCAGGGCGCCGTGTCCGACGGGGCGACCGCCGGCACCACAGGCCGCGGCCTCGCCCTCGAGGACCTCAAGCTCTCGCTCGACAGTTCCGACTACTCAGACGGCTCGTGCGTCCAGATCGACGCCCACGTCTCGGGCGTCGGCTGGCAGGGCTGGGACACCCCCTCGGCCTCCGAGGGCGGCACCACCGGCCAGGGCCGCGCCGTCGAGGCCGTGCGCCTGAGGCTCACGGGCTCCCTCGCCAAGGACTACGACGTCTACTACCGCGTGCACGCCTCCAACATCGGCTGGATGGCCTGGGCCAAGGACGGCGAGGAGGCCGGCACCACCGGTATGTCATGCTCTCTCGAGGCTGTTCAGATTAAGCTCATTAAGAAGGGTACCTCCCATCCTGATACATCGGGCTATCCCCATCTTGAAATACCTACGGTGACATATTCCGCTCAGGTGAAAGGTGCTTGGCAGAATTATGTCCCTGCCGGAGAGGTGTCCGGTACGACCGGTCAGGGAATTCCCATCACCGGGTTTTCGGCTAAAACTACTTCATCTGTTGCCGGCGGGATTGCTTATCAACTGCATCTTTCGAATGTAGGCTGGACTTCTGGCAAGACAAACGGGGAGCAGCTTTCGTCTACCGCTGAATCTAATTCGGTTGAGGCTATTAAAATTTCTCTTTCTGGTGACTTAGCAACCTATTTTGATGTTTGGTATAGGGTCCATGTCGATAATGTCGGCTGGCTTGGTTGGACTAAAAATGGTGCCGTTGCCGGCAGCACTGGCTATGGGACGCATGTCCAAGCTGTTCAAGTTCGACTTACAAGGAAGGGCGCCAATGCCCCCGGGAGCACCGTTTCGCCATGTTTGCTTGGGCAGCCTTCTGCGTTTGCAAATCCTATGCAGAAGAAGATTGTTGATCTTGCCCGACAGGTACCGTCTCCTGGCCCGGGATTGTGCTCCGAGTGGATTGCAGATATCTACGAGCGTGCCGGATTTAGGAACGTCCATACAGATGCCTGCGATTACTACTGGGATTATTGTAAATTCACCGATTATTCTCAGCTGAAAGTTGGAATGGTCATTGCCGTTCCTTCGCATACGCATACCCGCATGGGCAGCATTTACGGTCACGTTTGTCTCTATATTGGCAATAACCAGGTTATGGATAATGTCGGTCAGATCAGGACGCTCGATATGGCGTACTGGTTGGATTATTATTCCACCTCATATAAGCCAAAGTGGGGTTGGTATGACAACGTGCCGCTTGCATAGCTGATCGAAAGTCATGCCTTCGCACAGGTTCTAGCAGTTACTCTGGTTAAAAACGAACGGGTCGTTTTGCAACGGTCCGTTCGTTTCTATTTAAGTGCCATTCACGTTTTCGGTATTTAAGCAATTGCCGAAACGATAAATAATGATGCTAAAGATGGTCGATTGATGGGGAAGTCGAATGAAAAAGACGCAACGACTGCTAGCAACGGCAATGACGCCATTACTGATTCTTCATTGTCTTCTGACGCCCCTTTCTGTCTGGGCTGATTCTTTACCGGTGCAGCCGGAGTCTACTGATTATTCCAATAGCGCCGCCAGCAGCTCGGAAGACGAGAGTTTCGTCCTAAATGATGAACAGCAGGGGGTTGAAGTCGAGCAGCCGACTGTGTCAGACAATGATTCTCCCTCATCCGTTTCTAGCGAGTCTGCTTCCAATGCGACTGATTCGCCGAAACCCGAAAATGATGTATCCGCTGTCTTTGGTTCTGTTTCATACCAGACTCATGTACAGGATATTGGCTGGCAGGCTCCCGTTTCAAATGGAATGACGGCTGGCACAACAGGTCGTGCTAAGCGCGTTGAAGCCCTCAAGATCAATCTGCTTTCACAAGATGGCACCCCTTTGGGGAATGACAGCATTTCGGTCCAATCACACATTTCCGGGATCGGCTGGGAGCCTCAGCCGGTGGGTAACGGGCAGACATCTGGAACAGTTGGACAGTCGCGAGCCATCGAAGCGATCAAGCTATCTTTGTCGGGCGGTCTTTCTGACTCGTATGACATTTGGTATCGCGTTCATTCTGCAAATGTTGGTTGGCTTGGCTGGGCCTCAAATGGTGAGCCTGCTGGAACACAGGGCTATGCTTATCAGATCGAAGCTATTCAGATAAAGGTGCTTCCAAAAAATGCTCAAGATGCGCCAGCGCGAGGCGATGCCTTTAGGGACCATTCCCAGGAACCGCCTACTGTTTCCTATCGATCTCATATCTCCAATGTTGGATGGATGGGTGTTGTCGCGGACGGAAAGACATCGGGGGTCATTGACTCAAGAAATGCAATCGAGGCACTGTCGCTTAGTGTTAATTGGTATGGCCACGGAGGCTCTATTTCCTCTCGCGCGCACGTCTCTGGCATTGGTTGGCAAAGCTGGTCTTCAGGTACTGTTGGCACGACCGGGCAGTCTCGGTCAGTTGAGTCCGTTCAGTTTAAGCTCAATGACGAGATATCTGCAACTTACGACATTTGGTACCGTGTGTATGCTTCCAAATTGGGCGGATGGTTGGGCTGGACGTCCAACGGGTCTCCTGCGGGCTCGGTGGGGAAGGGTGCCGCCATTCAGGGTATTCAGGTTATGTTGGTCGAAAAGGGCTGCTCTGCTCCTGGAGATACAGCGAATCATTTTATTGGAGCTACGGATGTTCTGAGTGGCAGTTCGTATGGCCTTAATGGCAATAGCTTGGGCACTGTGCAGGGTAAAACGATTTTAATGGGTTCCGAGAGCGGCTCTGAGCCTTTAACATCGCTTTCTATTTCGTTTGATAATCAAGAGACTTCAGGTTCAATCGGTTATTCAGGCTGCTATGAATTTAGTGGATGGAGCGGAGTTGTTTCTGACGGTGCCGCGCTCAATTCTAAAAATGATGGCCGTACTTTGAAGGCCGTGAGATTGACTCTTACTGGTGATTTGTCTAATGCCTATGACGTTTGGTACCGGTGTTTTGACTCCAAAAAAGGATGGCTTGGCTGGGCGTGTAATGGCGCGGATGCGGGGGCAACGATACCGGGTTCATTCCTTAAGGCTGTCGAAGTAAGGATTATCAGTAAAGGCAGTGGCGCTCCCGGAGTAACGGACGGAGCATTTGTTTCCGATACTTCCGCCGATTGCGCTCATGTTGTTTATCAGGCCCATTCCGCTAGCCGTGGGTGGTTTCCATCTGTTTTAGATGGGCAGGATGCCGGCACAACGGGAAAATCGCTTTCGCTTCAAGCTCTGAATGTGGTGCTGGCCGGTGTGGATGATGATTCTCTGGTTGAGGCACGAGCTCATGTTGCCAATATTGGTTGGCAGGAATGGCGGTCTGCCGGTTATGTTGGGACCGTTGGACAAGGATTGGCCATTCAGGCTCTTGAGCTGCGCATTAATGGTCCCCTCGCGAATCAGTATGACATCTACTATCGAGTTCATTCGGCTGGTTATGGTTGGTTGGGTTGGGCCAAAAACGGCGATTCCGCTGGAACTACCGGGTTAAATATCCAGATAGAAGCTGTCCAAATTAAGCTTGTCGCGAAGGGCGGGAATCCTGGCTCATCGTCTGCGCCCGCATTTATCTCTGCTCCAGCTCTAACGCTCCAGGCGCATGTCGCCACGCTTGGTTGGATGAATCCCGTTGGCAACGGTGGTGTTGCGGGCACAACCGGCAGATCGCTTGCTATTGAGGCGTTGAAGTTGAATGTCTCCAGTAGCGTATCAGGCGGTATTGAGTACTCCGCCCATGTACAGGATGTGGGCTGGCAAGGTTGGACTTCCAATGGGAATGTCGCTGGCACAGTAGGCTGCGCAAAGCGTATCGAGGCTCTTAAGATTAAGTTGACCGGTGATTTATCGAACTACTTTGATGTTTGGTATCGAGCATATTGCCAAGACTTTGGGTGGCTCGACTGGACCTCAAATGGGCAGCCTGCGGGTACATCTAGGATAGGCTGCAGAGTCGAGTCTGTTCAAGTGAAGATTGTTCCCAAGGGCGCTGGTGCTCCCGGTTCTACTGCGCGTCCGTTTACTGACCAGCCCTTGTTGCCGGCAGATATGATGACTATGCTTAATCGAGCTAATAGATATTCGAGCAGCACAAGCTGGCTCATTATGGTTGACAGGCAAGCATGCCGCCTTGGAGTTTTTCGTGGACAGCGCGGGTCGTGGAGTTACGCTCAATACTGGACTTGCTCTACCGGCGCCCCTAGTACTCCAACGCCTACGGGTGAGTATACCGTCACCGGCAAGGGCTACTCGTTTGGACATGGGTATACCTGCTACTACTACACGCAGTTTTACGGTGACTATCTGTTCCATTCAATACCGTACTACCAGGGAACTTTTAATCCCATGGACAGCCGAATGGGAATGCATGTTTCACAAGGCTGCGTGCGTTTGCCCATTGATCGCGCTAAATGGATTTGGGATAACGTGCCCCTTGCTACCAAGGTGGTAATCTACTAACTATTCCCGTAAGCGGTGAGAGCTTGTTAGAGGGCCCTTTCCTGTTGCCGTAGTCTTGGCAACAGGAAAGGGCCCTTGCCGTTGGATTAGGCTCCTTTTTCTTCGTTCACCTAATTGGTGACATTAATGAAGCTAACTCCCGATAGTATGGTTATTGACGACCGTCTATCTAGGAGGCGATTCTTTTGAAAAGGCAATTTAGAGCATTTATTGTTCTGATTTCCTGCTTCATGACGATGCTGCTTTTGAGCCCTTTGGCTTGTTGGGCAGATCAAAATGTTGGTTCCAACGAATATGAATCCGTTCCAGAGACCCAATCCGACCCCTCGGATCAAACTGCTGCTGTAGCCGATGAAACGGCGCCTTCGATTGATGCTACCGTGGAGCCCAAAGAGGCGGCCCCGGACGTCAGCTATAAATCTCACATTTCAGGCATTGGTTGGGAGCCGACGTTTACATCGAATGGCTCGACCTCTGGCACAACAGGCCAGTCCCGTAGGCTTGAAGCACTCAGGGTTTCCCTCCCTAATTCAGAAGACCTTGGTATCGAATACCGCTCTCATGTTCAAAATGAAGGCTGGCAGGATTGGGTTTCTAATGGAGCCGTCTCCGGCACAACGGGAAAGGGCCTTCAGATTGAAGCCGTCGAGCTCAAGCTGACGGGCAACAGGGCGGCTTCTTATGACCTGTATTATCGCGTTCATGCTTCTAATTTCGGCTGGCTTGGATGGACTTCAAATGGGTCGACTGCGGGAACCACCGGTTGGTCTTATGCCGTTGAAGCAATACAGATCGTCATTGTAAAAAAGGGTGTCGCGGCGCCCGGCGATACTGCTGGTGCCTATGTCCCATATGTCTTTAATTGCTCTCTTTCTCAGGTTGGGGAGACGACTAAAGTAACCCTGAATATTCCGCAGATCGAGGATATAAAACGACTCGGGATCGCTGATTCGATAAAGGTGGCAGGCTCCATGTCGTATGGAGGGAGGGTCACCCGTTCCGTCTCAAGCACGATTGCACTCGGAGATCTGGGCTCTAGCTCCAGTGAAATTGAATTTAGCGATTATGGTCCGTTTGACGTTTCGTTGCAGTATTTGAAGAACGGAAACATCGTTCATGAGGACCATCAGTCAATCGGCATTTCTGCGAGTGAATACAACCTTGCCCCTTTGAGTGCTTCTTTCCCTGTTGTTCTCTATTCGCTATCTTTCTGGGATATCAGCACCTCTTCTGCCGGAACGACCATTCCGTCGATTGTAATGCTCGATCGTCCAAGTGCTTATAACTGGAACTCGCTTCCGTCCGGGATGTATGGCCTTCCGTATCTGACTCGTGAGGAGAATGCTTCTGGTTCGAGCTATCAGGCGTTCGCGGATTATGTCGCTGCTCTCTACAAGATCAACCCCAATGCAAAGTTCAATCTGTATATCAATGACATTACCTGTTCGTTGATTCATAGGATGATTTACGCCAATAAAATTCCCACTGGTCAATACTCCATTCGGCTGTTGTCCGATGGCTCTGCCACGTATGTATTTACCAACGAGGCCTTTGACGTCAAGGATCCAGATTCTAAGCAAGCTGAGCTGATTGCTTTATGGAACGCTGCTAAGAATAAGGAATACGAAACCGGTGAGGTCTCAAAGTCGTATAGCGATTATCACGATCACTGGGATTCTATGTATGCCGTGCTGAGTATTGAGCCCGGTACTCAGTGGTGGATGACTCGCACCAATTTGTTTACAAGCGGTGACGATAATGCTTTTGCCAATAGAATAGCCTCAGACCCCAACGTTAAGAAAGTAAACGTTTCGAGCATGCTTACGAGCTTGCAAAATAGGGGAGAGGATACGGTCCAAGCGTTTAAGGCACTGTACAACTTTAACGATGGTTATTTTGATGCGGCGACTCAACAGGGCAAAAAGGTAATGATGCTGCTTGGAACGTATGTTTCTTACGAGCAGAATTTTGACGACTATGCCAACTTGACGGAAGTCATCTATGGCGATGACTACTTGTATTATTACAAGGGGCATCCGAACACACCGACGGGCATGTATCCCCAAAAGCAGGAGCAGCTTGACCGTCTTGGTATTACCGATGTTGATTCTTCCGTTGCTGCGGAACTGATTCTTTTCTTTAATCCGGAGATTGGGCTGTCGGGCTACGGGTCTAGTACATACAACTCGGCTAGCGCCGATGCCGCCGGTGGACTTTGGAATTCTACGAAGTCCGAAGCGTTGAAGCCCGGCGCTGCTATCGATTATTCGATTATGGATTGGTTTGCTTCGCCTATTACTGAGGACTCAGACGCGGCTATCAGGTCCCTTTGCAAGCAAGATGACTCCTGCTATCTCGTGGAATTTTCGGATGCCATACTTGCTACGACCAATTACGACTTCGCTATCTATTCGCACGATAGCGGTGCTTTGACTTATTTCAAAAAAGGTGAGTCTGGCTACGACGTCGTCAAGGTGTCAAGAGGCTCTCTTGACGTCTTGGCAACTTCGCATGTTTCGAATGACGGCTGGCAGTCGGCTTCCAAGGGAGGAAATACTTCCGGGACCGTCGGTCAGTCAAAAGCTGTCGAGGCTATTACTCTCAACCTGCAGAATGCTCCCTACGATGGCAGCTTGGAATACAGGACGCATGTTTCCGATTACGGTTGGCAAGACTATGTGAAAGAGGGAGAAGTCTCCGGTACTACGGGTCAGAGCAAGTCTGTCCAGGCTATCCAAATTCGACTTACTGGTGAGATGGCCAATCGTTATGACGTTTACTATCGTGCTCATGTTCAGGATAAGGGCTGGCTTGGCTGGGCCTGCAATGATCAGGTTGCCGGAACGACTGGGTTTGGCTTGAGGCTCGAGGCATACCAGGTCGTTTTGGTTGAAAAGGGTTCGCCTGCACCAGGGGATACGAGTCGGCCCTCTATTCAGAGAACTTTTTCAATAACGGCTCATGTTTCAAACCTTGGTTGGCAGGAACCTGTTTATGAGGGCATGACGGCGGGCACAACTGGTCGAAATCTTGCTGTTGAGGCGTTGACGATTAGCAAGCCCGACCTTGGGTATTCCGGTAACATCGAGTATCGAGCTCATGTTCAAAATATCGGCTGGCAAAAGTTGGTCAAGAACGGCAAGCTGGCCGGCACCACGGGTAAGTCTCTTTCTATTGAAGCTGTAGAAATTACGCTTACGGGTGATCTCGCCAAGCATTATGACGTCGTCTATAGAGCTCATGTGCAAAGCAAGGGCTGGCTCAATTGGGTTAAATCGGGCGAGTGCGCCGGCACGACTGGAGAAGCCCTGCATATGGAAGCGTTTGAGGTTAAGCTGGTTGACAAAAGCTAGCGTATAAATAGAAGCTGAAACCAATGGGGCGATATCAGTATTTCGATATCGCCCCATTGATTTATTTGATATTGCGCATTTTAAATAGATAGTGTCGTCGGTAAAGGGCTACCTACGGATAATGCAGAACAGCGAGCTTAGAATTGCTATTGAACAACCAAGGATAATTGAGTAGTTGATGCCATTCATATCGGATATAGCAATAAGGGGTATGGCGCTAACAATGGCGCATGTGAAAGCGACGCCATTGCAGATCAGTGTTTGCTTCATTCGTCTTTGGATAATCAAAACGTCATTGCAATAAAGAAGAAGGCCTACAGCTGCTGTCGCGATTAAAACGTATGGGAACAAATATGTGTAGGGCTGAATGCTGTCTCCGAATGCAATGATTAACAGTTTGCTGCCAACGAGACTTAAAGCTAAAACGCAAATACCCATTACGAGAATGAGCATTCCCATGGTTTTAATAAATGATTTGAGAAATAGAACTCTATCTTTCTTGAGATCTGCAGCGAGTTTTCCGATTAGCGGGCTATACAAGTAGGTGGCAGCAACTTGAATTAAAACTGCAGGTGTCGCAACACTTGCATAATGTCCGAGTGCTTCGCTTCCGTTCACAATACCGAAATACTGGCGAACCGAAGATACAATGGAGTTGGCTAACAGACTAGCTAACATTGCAAAGAAGCATATTTTGGCCAACGATAATAGTGTTGAATTATCAAAAATGGGCTTGATGGAACCGAATCGTCTTGCGTGCGGCAAGTCGTAAACAATAGTGACAAGCATGCAGCTTACTGTCATTGAAACAATGGCAGTTGAAAGGCTATCCGTTAAGGCTAATCCAGCTGAAAAAGTACAAAGTGATAAAAAGCCTCGAATGAATTGCGAAATGCCGATATAGTCCATTCTTCCGTTCTTTTGATAAATGCCATACAGCACATCGCTAAAGCTCTCATCTGTTTTAAAGACAAGGTAAAGGAACGAGACGGTGATTAGACTCATTTGGCGATTTGTGGCTATGGGGATATAGACGGCGCAAACGATCCAGCCGATAAGAATTGTTATTAAGCGAAATGCGATATAGCTTGAGTTGCTGAATTGATTTGAAATATCAGATACTTGGAATGTGCGCACTTTATATAAAGCTATTGAGGCAAATATAATTCCCGTTGCCATTGCGAAGGCATAGAGACCGGAGTTTCCATAGGAAGACGAAAGCCTTACAACCATTACGGTCGTAACCCATTGGCAGCCAAGATAGCAAAGACATCCTATTGCATTAAAAAAGGTATTCTGTGCTACTGATAATGGCTCAATAGCTCTCTGCTTTGAATGTCTTTCATTTTGAATGTTCACGGTACTTAACCACACTTTTCGGTCTCATATAAATAGATGATGCATAATGATAGTGAAACTTTTGGTTGATGATAATTGTTTCACACTGTGTTCTATACTTTTAGGGTTACTGATGTTCTTCTAAGGATAATGATGGTTTCTAAATCGCGCGTGCTGGTGATAATTCCCGCATATAACGAGGAAGATAATATTGTTGCAACCGTTCAATCTGTCGTAGATTGTGGTTACGATTATGTTGTCGTTAATGACGGGTCGACAGATGATACCCTCCAGATTTGTAAGGACAATGGCATAAATGTGCTCGACTTAGCTCAGAATTTGGGCATTGGTGGTGCTGTGCAGGCGGGGCATAAGTATGCTCAACGGTTTGGTTATGACATTGACGTTCAAGTTGACGGCGACGGTCAACATGATCCATCGTATATCCCGCATCTAATTAAGGAGATTGCAAATGGAAGCGACCTCGTAATTGGGTCTCGCTTTCTTGAGAAGACCGATGGTTTTCAATCGACATTCATGAGGCGTCTTGGAATAAAGTGGCTTTCTTACGTTATTTCAATCACGACTCACTCTAAAATTTCAGATCCGACTTCTGGTTTTAGGGCATGTGGAGCAAAGGCGATAGGGCTTTTTTGTAAAAAGTATCCAGCGGATTATCCAGAACCGGACTCGGCTGTTGCTGCAATGGTTAAGGGTCTTTCCGTTACCGAGGTACCGGTTGTAATGAAGGAGCGCCAGGGAGGAAAGTCTTCCATTTCTGGATTTAGCAGCGTTTATTACATGATAAAGGTAACACTTGCAATTATTATTTCCGCTTATTCGAATTGAGGATCTTTACTATGCAAATGTCGTTGCGTGTCGGAATAATTGCTGCATGCTTGCTTTTGGCGGTATTTGTCCTTCGCCTTGTTCTTAAAGATAAGCTGCAATTGAAGTATTCGCTTTTGTGGCTTGGGCTTGTCCTTGCGTTGCTGGTGTGTGCGCTTTTTCCCCAACCTTTATATGTGATATCGTCCTTTTTCGGGTTCGCGACTTTATCTAACTTCATTTTCGTTGTTGGGTTTTTATTTCTGTTATGTATTGTTCTTTCTCTGGGCTGCTTGTCGAGCAAGCAGGCAACAGCTATCGCTAATTTAAGTCAACGGATAGCTCTATTGGAGAAAGAGATCGAATCAATCCGCGAGGAGTAATTTACGGTGTTTACTTCCGATGACCACACCTTCGTGGTTTGTGCATATGGTGAGTCTCCTTATTTGGGAGAGTGCGTCTCGTCTTTGATGAGCCAAACGGTCAGATCGAATATCATTATTTCGACTTCGACACCAAACAATCATATTCAGTCCATTGCTAATACAAACGGTTTACCGCTATTTATCAATAGCGGTAAACCCGGAATTGCTCATGACTGGAATTGTGCCGTTGAGCATGCTGAGACGTCACTAGTCACAATTGCTCATCAGGACGATGTGTACCTTCCTGAATATACGAAGAAGATGCTCGAATGTGCAAATTTGGTCAGTGATATGTCGATCTTTTTTTCAGATTATGGAGAGCTCAGAAACGATGAACCCGTCGATGACACTCCTCTTTTGAATTTTAAAAGATTCCTGCTTCGAGGTATAAAGAAGAAAGGGTATTTTGCGAGCAGAAGGGAAAAGCATCGTCTTCTCTCATTCGGCTCTCCCATTTGTTGCCCATCGGTAACTTACAACTCATCAATTCTCCCAACCCCTCTTTTTTTAGATGATATGAAATGCAGTCTTGATTGGGAAACTTGGGAGCGTTTTTCGCGCCTGGATGGCTCCTTTGTTTATTCGGCTAGCATTTTGATGCGGCATCGTATTCATGAAGGCTCTGAAACTACTGCTTCTATAAAAGACGAAACTAGAAGCAGGGAGGATCTAGAAATGTTTCTGAAGTTCTGGCCCAAACCTTTGGCCCGGATTTTGAACTATTTCTATTCATTCAGCATGCGCAGCAATGACGTATAGGATATATTCGTTTTTGCCCCTTAACTCTTGGAGCTTTTAATGCTTAATTGTAAATCGCTGGTCCGGTTTGCCGGATGCTTCTGCTTCATTTTATTTTGCTTATATTGGTTTATGTTAAATCCTAGACTGATTGTGCTCGTTACCGAAGCTGCGTTGTGCTTGGTCTTTCTTTTAATTTTTGCTAACGATTCTATTCGGATTTCCGATAATGCGAAGTACTTGCTATTACTTTTGTTTTTCTGTCTCTTAATGTGCTTTGTATTCACCCCTTTTTCTGTACCAGATGAAGCACATCATTTTTTTTCGTCTTATTGGCTTCTTGATATGTTGCCCGGCGGGCATGGGGTAGCATCTGACGGGTTTTATGTTCGTTCATCAGATTACGATTTATACAGAAACACAGATCCTTATATATCTGGAGTGAACTATAACGATTTAATTAAGGGCCTCTTTTCGACTACATCTAATCTAAAAATCGAGAAATTTTCTGAAATAAGTTATACCTTTGGTAGCGAAAATATTCCTGCAAAGATTGGGTCTCTTGTAGGTCTTTTTCTAGGGCTCAGCTTAAATTTGAACTCATATTTAACGTTTTATCTTGGTCGTATTGGATCTATTGTCGTTTTTGTGGCCTGCTCTTTTTTTGCTTTTAAGACTGCTCCGAAGGGCAAATGCATCATTGCTTTTGTGTCTTTCCTGCCCATGACGCTCCATCTTGCGGCTTCTTATTCATATGATTCTGGAATTATCGGCTATTCTTTAATTGTATTTTCGCTTTTGATGAAGGGTTTTTTTTCTTCAGATGGTCACTTGGACAGCCGATTTATTGCGCTGGTGTTTCTGTTCAGCGCTTTACTTGCTCCGTGTAAAGTTATCTATTCAGGAATAATATGTCTATTTTTGCTTATCCCCTTATCTAAATTTAAGTCAAAACGCGATGGCAAGTTCTTTAAAATTGGCCTTGTGTTTGTAATGCTCACATCGGTAATTTTGTTTAGAACGGCGTCGATTGCTAACCTAACTGCCCAAAGCGGTCAATCGGTTCGCGGGCTAGAGACTGGCACTTTCTACACTCTCTCTGACATCATCTTTCATCCCTGTCACAGCTTTAAGATGCTTATGGCTACTTTTGATTCGTTAGGTGATTTTTATTGGTTGACTACTCTTGGTTATTCGCTTGGCTGGTTTCAAAAGAGTTTAATTATGCCGACCTTTTTAATGCTCCCATATTTGTTTTTTGGGTTCATGTGCCTTGTGGGGTCAGCGTCAGATGACTGCTATCTAGCTCCGAAAGTCGCCGTAGCATTTGTTGTGGCGTTTCTGGTTGCTTTTGCTGGAGCCTTTGTTTCGATGTGGATCGGATGGACGTTTAATACGGAGGAACTCATTATGGGTGTTCAGGGGAGGTATTTTTTACCTGCCCTTCCTGTGCTGATGTTTGGATTGAGGACAGCTAAAGTTAGATGCGAGGCGAATGTCTGCAATCTTGTGCTCTATGGCACCTGTCTCGCTAATTGCATCTATATAGTTAGATTGATCAGTATAGCGGCGCTTTAGCATCTTATATTCTGTCGGCATCCTATCCTTGCCGTTTGTGAGTGAATTGTTATCGTTAAAACTTTGCTAGAGAGTATTTCATCTGATTATTCTTATTAGTTTCTACTTTAAAAAGGTTGGTCACTTTTATGGGCATTAGTTATCGAGGGATATGTCGGGGATTCGGTGCCGCGTATATTCCGTTCTTCTTGCAGCAGAGCGAAATAGATAATATTTCTGTTAGCGTTGTTACAGATGCGGGGGCTAGCGTTCCGTTTTCGCTTCATTATCAACTTAAAGAAGAAGTTGCCACTATTGCGGTCCCTCTTCTTTCCTGTAAGGGCTTGTTGATTTCCGTAACCGGAAAGTGCGGGTTTAAAACAAGATTATCTTTTAATGCTATAAAATGGCTATCTCGATTCAACTATAAAATTAACTCTTCATTAACATCTCGGTTTAGGGATATTGAATCTGATTCATATTTTGGAAAAATACACGTTCGTTGTAATGTCGCAATTGAGGCATATAACAAAGATGAGATTATCATTAAGGGGGTTATTTGTTCCCCACAGCGAGATTCCGTTAAGAATGTATATGTGACTAACGGAGATTCAAACATACTCGATGAGTATCATGTCGGAATGGGACATCCTTCTCAGATTGGCTTTCAGGGTTTTCATCGCTACGAGACAAGTTTTTCATTGAGGATTCCTAAGGGCGATAAGACATTTTGCTTGGTTGCTTCTGGAGACTCCCCCTATGGCTCAGGTTTTCTGTCTCTCGACCCGGCTGCTGTTAAATTTATGCTGGATTCGAAGTCTCCCGTCTTTTATAAATCTGCTTATATTGAGTCCTATGCACACGCTTCAAAAATGCGAAATCGTTCGCTATCTTTCGTTCGCTCTAACGATGTCCCCTCAATTCAACAGGGTGTGAAATTTAGCATTATTGTTCCTCTCTTCAATACCCCTGTCTCTTTTTTCTGGGATATGGTTAATTCGGTTGAGGAGCAGGTTTATGAAAATTGGGAGTTAATTCTTGTAAATGCTAGCCCGAATAATGCTGCGCTTTCTGATGAGCTTGCTAGACTGTCGGATTCAAGAGTTAAGGTTGTTCCCTTAACTGAAAACAAGGGAATTGCTGAGAATACAAACGCCGGTATTGAGGCTGCTTCCGGTGACTACATTGTGTTCTTCGATCATGACGATACGCTCGATCGATTTGCCCTATACAGGTATGCGGAACGGATATCGATTCATCCTGAAACAGATGCCCTGTATTGTGACGAAGACTTTTTAAATGAAGATGGTGAGTATGTCGACCCTCACTATAAATCTGACTTGAATCTCGATCTTTTACGTGTTCACAATTACATTACTCATTTGCTCTGTGTTCGTGTTTCATTTGTTAAAGATCTCATGCTTCGCAAATCATTCGATGGTGCACAAGACTATGATTTCTTGCTGCGTCTTTGCGAAAGAACTAAGAATATTTTCCATGTTCGCGAGGTTCTCTATCACTGGCGTATCAGCGATTCGTCTACCGCTAAGAGTGCTGGTAATAAGAATTATGCCGACGAGGCAGGCAAACGTGCTTTGCAAGAGCATTTGGATAGGTGCGGCCTAAATGCCGTAGCGGAGCTGACCGATACCCCCTGTTTCTATCATGTTTCATACGCCATTAAGGATGAGCCCCTTGTAAGTATTGTTATTCCAAACAAGGACAGCGTTGAAGTTCTCCGTAGATGTATTGATTCAATTGAAAGCAAAACATCTTATTCGAGCTACGAGATCCTTATTATCGAAAATAATAGTGTCGAGAAAGAGACATTCGAGTATTACGACAGCGTTTGCGCCACTTTTGATAATGTTCGAGTTGCAACCTGGGAAGGCCCCTTTAATTATTCTGCTATTAATAACTACGGTGTCGGTATGACCAATGGCGAGTACCTTTTGTTCTTGAATAATGATACTGAAGTTATTGAGCCGAACTGGCTTTCTTCAATGCTTGGTTTCTGCCAACGCGATGATGTGGGTGCCGTTGGCGCAAAACTTCTCTACCCTGATAACACCGTTCAGCATGCTGGCGTTTTAATGATTTACTGCAACAGCGAGAACGAAATGGGCGGCCCCATTCACGTCTTCAATAATATTGACCGTGACGATCCTGGCTATATGCGCCGAGCTGTAATCTCTCAGGACCTTTCCGCTGTTACTGCAGCCTGCATGATGACGAAACGCTCTATATTCGAACAGCTGGGCGGTTTTAATGAAAGTTTTGAAGTGGCCTTTAATGATGTCGATTATTGCCTAAGGGTTCGTTCTCTTGATCAGTTGGTCGTGTTTGATGCTGATGCGCTTCTTTACCACTATGAGTCGTTTAGCCGTGGTTATGAAACTGGTGCAAAGAGGGCTCGTTTTATGCGTGAACAGGGTAAATTGCGGACTGCATGGGCCGATTACTATGTAAATGGTGACCCTTACCATTGTCCGATGAGCACGCGTTAGCTTGCTTTGTCTGATGGGCCAGTCCGTACGTATGCAACCTAGTGCGGATTGGCCACTGTTTACTGACGAAGCCAAGCAATGCTTGGTCTCCTGGGCACTCTGTAAATTTAATTGTGTATGTGTTCATTTGGTTCATGGTTCTTGTGCATAGTTCTTGTGCATAGTTCACGCCTTGGAACTTCCTTAATCTTATAATTAACTTGAATTAACACTATGACTATGTTTTGGAAGGCTTATCAGCTATGAAAGGCATCATCCTCGCCGGCGGGTCCGGCACGCGCCTGTACCCGCTCACGCTCGTGACCTCCAAGCAGCTGCTGCCGGTCTACGACAAGCCCATGATCTACTACCCGCTCAGCACCCTCATGCTGGCGGGCATCCGGGACATTCTGGTCATCTCCACGCCGACCGACCTGCCCAACTTCGAGCGCCTGCTCGGGGACGGCTCCCGTTACGGCGTGAACCTGTCCTACGCCGAGCAGCCGAGCCCCGACGGCCTGGCCCAGGCATTCACCATCGGCGAGGAGTTCATTAACGGCGAGCCGTGCGCACTGGTGCTGGGCGACAAC
This sequence comes from Collinsella sp. TF07-1, assembly GCF_003437235.1. NCBI lineage: Bacteria > Bacillati > Actinomycetota > Coriobacteriia > Coriobacteriales > Coriobacteriaceae > Collinsella > Collinsella sp. TF07-1. The sequence continues at coordinate 3,203 of NZ_QSRV01000029.1, read as the reverse complement.
ATCTTCTACGGCAACGGCCTGTCGCGCCACCTGACGCGCGCCGTGCAGAACGCCGAGTCGGGCCGCGCCACGGTCTTCGGCTATCACGTGGACGACCCCGAGCGCTTCGGCGTCGTGGAGTTCGATGGCGAGGGGAGGGCCGTCTCCATCGAGGAGAAGCCCGCCGAGCCCAAGAGCTCCTACGCCGTCACCGGCCTGTACTTCTACCCGGGCGACGTCGCCGCCAAGGCCCATGGGGTGCAGCCGTCCGCGCGCGGCGAGCTGGAGATCACCACGCTCAACCAGATGTACCTGGAGGAGGGGACTCTGTCGGTCGTCACCCTCGGTCGCGGCTACGCGTGGCTGGACACCGGCACCATGGAGAGCCTGCACGAGGCCGCTGAGTTCGTCCGCGCCGTGGAGCACTCCCAGGACCTGCCCGTGTCCGTCCCCGAGGAGATCGCCTGGGAGAACGGCTGGATCACGACCGCCGAGCTGGAGGAGGCGGCCAAGGCCTACGGCAAGTCGGTCTACGGGCAGCACCTGAAGAAGGTCGCCGCCGGCGAGATCGTCAACAGCCCGCGCGAGTACTAGCGCAAGCTTGTTTTCTTTTAGGGGTCACCGTTTATCTGGTGGCCCCTTTCGTTATGATTACGTTGACCATAAAGACAATATGATTGGGAGTGGATGTGTTAAGCGTCTACTTTGGCGATATGCCAGAAGCGATTTACAACACAGCGACATATTTCAAAAACTCTTACCGGTCTTCTTGGATTACGGATCCCTATGCAGTCTCGATAATTAAAGATGTCGATCGATCGGATGTTGTCTCCGAAAACGTCATCGAAAGCCCCGTGCTTGGATCCATCTCCCCACTCCAGCTTTCTGGTGGCGTGAAAACGCTGCTGCTTATGAGATTTGATCGTAAGCATATTTTTAACGCTTCTACCTGTGGTGACAACTGTGCCAAGTGGATTCTCGACATGGCGAAAGACCGCAAGCTCGTTGTGAATCTCTATCATGTGATGGACTTTGGTCGCGAGGATTTTAAAATCAAAGTCGTGAATAGCGGCCGAATCGTTCATAACATGGCCGAATTGATTCACGAGTCGATTCCGTATCTGTAGGTGCTGCTTATGAACGGTTCGCATCTCGTTAAGATTTCCCGCCGCAGGGGAACCAAGTACACATTTACCATCAAGCGGAACATCACTATTGTGCGTGGCGATAGCGGCACGGGTAAGACGACACTGTTTGACATGGTCGCAGACTACATGCGAACGGGCGAGCAGTCGGGTGTTTCCTTGCAGTGCGATTGTCCCTGTGTCGCCCTGACCGATTATGATTGGCGAAACCAGCTTTCGTCCGTTCATGACTCGATTGTATTTGTCGATGAGGGCTTAAAAGAGATCCATTCTGATGAGTTTGCCCATCATGTGCTGTATTCCTCGAATTATTTCGTGCTGATCTCAAGGGCTGATTTCCCCAATCTTCCGTATAGCGTGGATGAGATTTACAAGATTAAGACGAGCGGAAAATACCATTCTTTCGTTCCTGCTTATCAAGATCGCGGGAATCATCGTTATGCTATTTCCCGGTCGGCGCCAAAACAGGACTTTTCTATCCTTCTATGCGAGGATAGTAAGTCTGGTTTCCAGTTCTTTGAACGGCATTTCGCTGACAGTGAGCTTACCTGTGCTTCGGCCATGACGAACAGCGCGATTTTGGGCTGGTTGGATCAGCATCTCGACGATCGCGTGTTTGTTGTCGCGGACGGAGCGGCATTTGGGTGCTATGCGGACCGCGTCCTTAAGCTGCAAGACATTCATCGCGATACTGTTACGGTTTGTCTTCCCGAGTCATTCGAGTGGCTTCTGCTGAGCTCCGGCGTAATTTCAGGGTTAGATATTAAGGCGGTTTTGCAAGAGCCAGAAGCGTTTGCAGACAGTGAAAAGTTAAAAGCTGGGAGGACTTCTTCTATAAGTACTTATGCGATAAAACTGGGAATTCGGTCTTCCGGTACGACAAAGACTGTATTCCGGAGGCGTTTTTTAGGGGGAGTAATTCTGCGAAGGTTATGGCTCTTATCGCATGCCGAAATGTCCGATAGTTTTGTTGAATAGTGTCGCGGCGTCACTTCCTGCGGCATACTAAAGAAGCTGTACATGCTTCAGATTGGATTTTCATGTCTGAGATTTTTGAACCTAAGAACATCATCGTCACGGGCGGCTGCGGCTTCATCGGCAGCAACTTCGTGCACTACGTGGTGAACAACCACCCGGACGTGCACGTGACCGTCCTGGACAAGCTGACCTACGCCGGCAACCCCGAGAACATCGCCGGGCTGCCCTCCGACCGCGTGGAGCTCGTCGTGGGCGACATCTGCGATGCCGGGCTGCTGGATAGGATCGTCCCCGGCCACGACGCGATCGTCCACTACGCCGCCGAGAGCCACAACGACAACTCCATCGCCGACCCGGAGCCGTTCCTGCGCACCAACGTGGAGGGCACCTTCCGCCTTCTGGAGGCCGTGAGGAAGTACGGCATCCGCTATCACCACGTCTCCACCGACGAGGTCTACGGCGACCTCGCGCTCGACGACCCGGCCAAGTTCACCGAGGAGACGCCGTATCACCCGAGCAGCCCGTACTCGAGCACCAAGGCCAGCTCCGACATGCTCGTGCGCGCCTGGACCCGCACCTACGGCCTGCGCACCACGATCTCCAACTGCTCCAACAACTACGGCCCCTACCAGCACGTGGAGAAGTTCATCCCCAGGCAGATCACCAACATCATCGACGGCGTGCGCCCCAAGCTCTACGGCCGCGGCGAGAACGTCCGCGACTGGATCCACACCGAGGACCACTCCTCGGCCGTCTGGGACATCCTGACCCGCGGCCGCATGGGGGAGACCTACCTCATCGGAGCCAATGGGGAGAAGAACAACATCACGGTCCTGCGCATGATCCTGGAGGCCATGGGGCGCGACCCAGAGGACTTCGACTGGGTCGCCGACCGCCCCGGCCACGACCGCCGCTACGCCATCGACTCCACCAAGCTCCAGCGCGAGCTGGGCTGGAGGCCTGCGCACACCGACTTCGCCGAGGGCCTGAAGCAGACGATCGACTGGTACGTGGCCAACGAGTCCTGGTGGCGCCCGGCCAAGGAGGCCACCGAGGCCCGTTACAGGGCCCAGGGCCAGTAAGACCGCATCCCGGCGAACC
>NZ_QSRV01000028.1:0-24981 GCF_003437235.1 Collinsella sp. TF07-1 | reverse complement strand
TTCCGCACGCAAAGAAGGCCACTTAATGTGGCCTTCGTCTTGCGCAGGACTGTCCGAGCAGCAAACCAAAACCATCTCGCCGGCCCAGCGACCATCCCTCCCAAAGATTTTCAAAAAAGTTGTTGACGCGCGCGTAACGACTCGTCTAATATATCCCTTGCGCGATGGACCTGTAGCTCAGTTGGTTAGAGCGTCCGGCTGATAACCGGGAGGTCACAAGTTCGAATCTTGTCAGGTCCACCACTTTCTTTCGCAATAAACACCCCAGCGAGAGCCGAGTCGCCGCTGGGGTGTTTATTACTTTCTCCGTGGGGGTTTAGCTCAGCTGGGAGAGCGCGGGCTTTGCAAGCCTGAGGTCAGGGGTTCGATCCCCCTAACCTCCACCATGATGGACCTGTAGCTCAGTTGGTTAGAGCGTCCGGCTGATAACCGGGAGGTCACAAGTTCGAATCTTGTCAGGTCCACCATCAAAACTGTGAAGAGCCTCGAGGGTTTCCTCGGGGCTTTTTTCTTACCTGCTGGAGTAGTCAAAAGAGCCCCGTCCCAAAAAGACTACTTTGATTTTGTGTGCTGTGCGAAAGTTTGGGTAGTATAGCTATTCAATGCGGCGGGCTGCCGCGTGTTAACCGCTACGTACCGGAGGTGTTCCATGGTTCGTGTCGACATAGAGACCATCGTCATGGCCGCCGGTCCCGTGCCATCGCTTATCGTGCTTCGCGAGCGCTGCAGCAAATCGGACTTGCCCGCGCCGCTGCGTTCCCTTTCCATTCAGACTGGTTCGTTTGAAGCTGCTGCCATCAGCCGCGGCATCGATAGCGGTCGCGCCGAGCGCCCGATTACCCATGACCTGTTGCTCGATACCGTTGACGCCTTGGGCGCCAAACTCGAGCGCATCGAGATCGTTCGCGCCGAGCCGCCGGTGTTTTACGCGACGATTGTCGTACTGGCCGATGGTGACGAGCGCAAGATCGATGCCCGCCCCAGCGATGCCATCGCCCTTGCCGTGCGCAGCAATGCTCCCATGTTTGTGGAGGACGACATCATGAATCGCCTGGGCACCGTTTCTGCCCATGCCGAGGAAGTCGACGACGAGCAGGAGTTCGAGAAGTTCGACGAGTTCGTCCATACGCTCTCCCCCGATGATTTCTAAATGTCTGGCACGCGAGCGGAGAGGTCGCTGATGGGTACCCGCGTATCGGCTGAAGCGGCCGCCATCGCGCGTGAAGCCCAGATGCGCTCGGAGGCATCCGAGGCGGCTCGCATCGCCTATGTGACGCAGGCCCGCACGCTTCGCGAGCGCCGCGGCTCCTATATCAAGATGGTTATCATCTCCGCCCTTGTCGCGGTAATCTGTTCTCGTCTTCGTGGTACAGTTGGTGCGCTTGGGTTTTCGATTTCAACAGGCTTGGTAATCTGGGGTGTGGTCGATGCGGTAATGCTGACCAACCAGATCAAGGTACTCGACAAGCGCGCGATGGATATGGTGCGCGCCCGCGACGCTGCCGCCAAGATCGCTGCCGAGGCACAAGAACTGTAACGACGCCGGATTCGATGGGAAGGTCTAGAGATGGCACAGGATATGCAGGACGCCGGTAACGTCTCCGCCGAGCTCGACGCCATGGTGTGTGACCTGATTGGTGCGTTCTTGGACGACCTTGCCGCCGGTGAGAATCCGGGCGTAGTTGTGGCGATCGAGGACGCTGCTTCCAACCGCTATCTGGCCGCGCTCGACGAGGATGGCGAGGAGGCATGCCTGGAGGCCGCCACCAACTTTATCTCCGAGCACAAGATGGGTCTTAAGGACGAGGGCCTGGGCCGTATCGCCCGCTATGCTATCGGCTATACCGGCTGTGTCGAGATTGACGGCGGCTACCACGACGCTCTGCTCGTGAGTTTCTTTGAGACGACGCTCGAGAGCGGTTTTTCGGCATATGTGCTGTATGAGGGCATGGGTGCCGGCGATGGTTTTATGTGGAGCGACCCTGAACCTGCAGGTGAGGAAACCCCTCTCATCTAAAATCGCTAAAATAAACGAGTTTTCGGTAAAAGGCTCAATATTCCCGCTGAGCGTTGTATCGCTGGGCGGGCCGCATACGCGTGCCGTTTGTATATGGATAGAAGATAGGGGAACTACATGCGCGTAGACAATCTGAGGAACATCGCCATCATCGCCCACGTCGACCACGGCAAGACGACGATGGTCGACAAGCTCCTGCGTGCCACGGATGCCTTCCGTGCCAACCAGCAGGTCGAGGACCGCGTCCTGGACTCTAACGACCAGGAGCGCGAGCGCGGCATCACGATTCTCGCCAAGAACATCTCTATCGAGTACAAGGACGTCAAGATCAACGTCATCGACACCCCGGGCCACGCCGACTTTGGCGGCGAGGTCGAGCGCGTGCTGCGTATGGCCGACGGCGCCCTGCTGCTGGTCGACGCCTTTGAGGGCCCCATGCCCCAGACCCGCTTCGTGCTGCGTCACGCTATCGACACCGGCCTCAAGATCATGATCGTCATTAACAAGATCGACCGTCCGGGTGCTAACCCCGAGAAGGCCTACAACGACTGCCTCGACCTTATGGCCGACCTGGGCGCTACCGACGATCAGCTCGAGTTTGCCATGGAGCACGTCATCTACGCCAGCGGCGTCAACGGCTTTGCCCGTCATGATCCCGAGGACGGCAACATGGACATGTACCCGCTGCTCGATATGATCATCGACGACATGCCCGCGCCCGAGGTTGACGAGACCGCGCCCCTGGCCATGCAGTGTGTGACCATCGACCACTCCAACTTCGTTGGCCGCATCGGTATCGGTCGCGTGTACTCCGGTACCATTCACCAGGGCGACCAGATTCTGGTCGTCAAGAACGACGGCTCCAGCGCTACCGCTACCGTCAAGCAGCTCTTTACCTTCGACTACCTGGGCCGTACCGAGTGCCAGGAAGTCGGCGCTGGCGACATCGCCGCCGTCGTGGGCATTGACCGCACCGATATCGGCGATGTCTACACCGACCCCGAGAACCCCGTCGAGCTCGAGCCCATCGAGATCGACCCGCCGACCCTGTCCATCGTCTTTGAGGCTTCGACCTCTCCGCTCGTCGGCCGTGATGGCGACATTGTGGGCGCCCGTCAGCTCAAGGAGCGCCTGTTCAACGAGGCCGAGAACAACGTGACCATGAAGATCGAGGAGCTCGAGGACAAGAGCGGCGTCGAGGTCTCTGGCCGCGGCATCCTGCACCTGTCCGTCCTGATGGAGTCCATGCGCCGCGAGGGCTTTGAGTTCCAGGTCGGCCGTCCCCGCGTTCTGTTTAAGAAGGACGAGAACGGCAACAAGATGGAGCCCGTCGAGCAGGCTGTTGTCGAGTGCCCGGACGAGTACTCGGGCAAGGTCGTCGAGGTCTTCGGCACCTCCGGTGGCATCATGACGAGCATGGACACCTCGGGCATCGTGACCCATCTTGAGTTCAAGATCCCGACGCGCGGCATCATGGGTCTTAAGAACCGCATCATGAACGTCACCCACGGCGAGGGCGTGTTCTACCACACCTTCCTGGAGTATGGCCCCTACGCCGGCGAGATCGGCAACCGACAGAACGGCGCCATGATCTCCATGACCACCGAGAAGGCCGTTGCCTACGCTCTGGGCACGCTGCAGGAGCGCGGTCAGCTGTTTGTTGAGCCGGGTACCGAGTGCTACGAGGGCATGATCGTGGGCGAGCGCAGCAAGGCCGGCGACATGGTCGTCAACATCGCCCGCACCAAGAACCTGGGTAACCAGCGTTCCTCGACCTCCGACATCTCCGTGCAGCTGGTGCCGCCTCGCACCTTCTCTCTGGAGGAGGCGCTGGAGTACATCGCCGACGACGAGCTGGTGGAGATTACTCCCAAGAACATCCGCCTGCGCAAGCGCCTGCTCAACGCCACCGACCGTAAGAAGGCAGCCGTCCGCGCTGGCCAGGTCAACAAATAAGCGCTGGGGCTTATAACTGCCAATAAGAAAGGGCGTCGACCGCAATGGTCGGCGCCCTTTTTGGTGCACGGGGATTGAGAAGGCCTTCACAACCACAAAGGTGCCTGTCCCCTTTGCGGTGATTGGTGGTTAGGCGGTGGGGAGTCCTGGCGTGTTAGCCGGCTGCTGCGGCTTGAGGTGGGCGTTGCGCCAGATGATCTGGATGACGTAGCCGAGCGTGAAGACGAAGGCTACACCGCTGACAAAGTTGCCCATAAGAGGAAGTGCCGTGAGTGCGCCCGCGACGATACCGCCCACGGCGGCCATGGTGTAGCGGTTCTGATTGTGTCCGACCATGCGTGCGATCGCGGTACCCGTAAATGCCGCCGAGATCAGAGCGAGTCCGATGATGCCGCACATGAGGGTGCCGGCGAGCGACAGGCCTGCAATCGAGATGATGAGCAGCAGGACGGCGGGAACGACGGCGACCGTGCCCAGAAGACCGCTTACCCACAGCGGCGTGGGACACTGATGCAGCATGCCGGCGGCACTGGCGGTTGCGCGCGGAAAGACAAGCTCAAGCAGGATGGCGACAAAGCCGGTGGAAAGCGCTGCGGCAACGATGCCGCCGATAATGTCGTTGACCGTAGAGGTGTCCTCGTTTTCGGTTCGGTCGATCTTGAGGGCTCCGACCTGGGCACCCTCTGCCCGCTCGGGATCCTGTGAGACGTGGGCGCTCACCGTGCCGGTGATGCAGGCGTTTTTGCCCAGGATGAGCTTGTCGGCCCAGACCTCAACATCGCCATCGACGGTGCCATCGATGGTAACGGTGTCGCCGGCGAGCGCCGCCGATTTAGCGGAGCCGCGCAGGGCGACCGTCTCGCCTACCGCGTAAAAACAGTTGGCGGTGCTACCGGTGTTAAGGACGACGTGCTGGCCGGCTACCGTCACGCTGCCATCGATTGTGGTTTTGGCGATATCGATGGTACGCGCCGCCAGGCGAACGGCGCCGCCTACGGTGCAGTCGCGAATCGACAGGCTCTCGCCCGCCGCGATAATATCGCGGCCGATGGAGGCATCGTCTAAGTTGAGGCTTTGGCCGGCCCAGTACAGGTCGCCTTCGACCCCGGACGGGGTGGAGTCAGCTTCGGTCGTGAGCACGTTTCCGGCGGTATCTGTGCCGGCGAATGAAGCCGTGGGAAGTACGGTCAGCGCAAGCACAATCAGTGCAAATAGGAGGGCGATGCGGCCCCGCGCTTTACGGCGCCGGGACGACGGTGCTAGGTTGTAAGGCATAGTGAATCCTTCGCTAGATACTCGACATGTATCTAACAGGGTACCCAACGCGCGGTCGCTCTAAAAGAACCTCTCGGTTGCATTTCGAAGGGTCGTGCCGTGCTGTCTACTTTTTGCGATGCAAGAAGCGCGCGATGTCTTCCTCGGTGGGGCTTTTGATGTCAAAGCGCAGCGAGAGCCAGCGCAGACCCATGGTCACGACAACGCATACGATTAGCGCGGCGACATTGCTGACCAAGCCACTCATGACGAGGCTTACATAGCTTGCCGATCCGGCGATGGCCGCGATGGCATAAAAGTTAGTGCGTTGGAAAATGCCCGGAACCACGCCCATAAAGCCGTCGCGCAACATGCCGCCGCCCACCGCGGTGAAAAAGCCCATCATGATGCATACGGCCGGCGCAAAGCCGTAGACCAGTGCCTTGTCCGCGCCGGTTGCCGCATAGATGCCGACCGAGATGATGTCGAGCAGGGGAATGAGTTTCTCGGGTTTATCGACGATTGCCGGGAAGATGTAGATGATGGCCGCCGTGGCGATGGAGAGCGGCAGCGCCATTGGCTGGTTGAGGATGTAGACGTTGCCCACTTGCAGTGTCATGTCGCGTAAGAGACCGCCGCCCAGGCCACAGACAACGGCGAGTGCGACCGCGCCCACCAGGTCGAGCTTATGCTCGCGCGCGACCAGCACGCCCGAGATCGATGCCGCGACAACAGCGAACATCTCGAGCCAAAAGGGGATAGCGACCATGGCATCCGAGGCATGTGAGGTAACGGTCATAGCGGCGACGACGGGCAAGATGGAATCCTTCTGATTGCGAGTTTAGACAATGCCCGTACATAGTACATGGTTGGCGGCGATTGCGACCCCATTGCTCGGCAAACGGTAGGGGTTGGGTGCGGTCATAGGTTCCAAACATGTATACCAGCCTCCAAAGATGTCGAAAAATGTCGTTTTTGGCGGATGATGTACATGTTTTGGCGCGCGCCGAGCGGGCGACGTTACTCGGAGGGCGTCTCTATGTCCTTCGTGCCCTTCCAGTTGCGGATAAGTGCCTTTCGCAGTTCGTTTTGCTTTCGCTGATACTCGGCATCCGTGCAGCGGGGCATACCGAGTGCTTCGCGGATATTGTTCATGGCACGGTGAAAAGCGAGTTGACTGGCAAATTGCGCTGAGGTGAGTGTGACAATGCGATAACCCATTTGGGCGAGCACAGCTTCGCGTTCCGCATCTGCTCCCTTACGGCCAGTCTCGTCGTGAAAGCCACCCTTATATTCGATGCCGAGCTCTCTGCGCTTATAGGTAATGAGGGCATCGATTTTGAGTGTTCGGGCTTTGGTGCAATGCCAAAGACGTTGAGGGATCTCGAGCGGTCGGTTGAGCTCGATGCCTCGAATGCCAACGCCGCCTTCGCTTGTTGGAAGTGAAAGTGCGATTGCCGATGCAGCCTCCATAGGCGAGACCGAGTGGTCGTAGACATGTCTGAGCGCGAGTCGCGCGCGTGTGGCACCGGGTTTGCCAGGGTGTTGATCGAGCAGTTCGACAATTTCGTCCTTGGAGGTGGTTGCTGGTTGCTCGGTATAAGGGTCAGAGGGATTAAGGCCCATGCGATAGTCGCCGCAAACTTCGTAGCCATACTCGAGGTATTCGATTCTATCCATCCACTCGGCGGCGAGCACGAAGGTGAAGGCTTCGTCGGTGATAAAGATGCCGGGCGTAAGCTCGTCAATATGGCCATAGGGTAGGCTTTGGCCGAGAACATGGCAAGTGACGCCGTTGGTGCGAATTCGCTCGAAAGCAAACACTACGGAGATATCGATAGTCTTGAACATATCGGGCGGAATGCCGCAGTCGGTGAGGGCCTGTCGTATGCGCGCGATGCGTTGCTGGGTGGAGAGACCTCTTGCGCCTATCTGGTAGTCGTGTTGCGCGACCGCTTGAACCCGGCCTTGCGGCGCGTGATGGACGAGCCATGCAGTTTTATGCGAAATGAGAACAGGGGTATCCATTGGGGACCTCTCGCTCTGAGTCGATACCCAACTCTTATGTCCGTTGAGGTGGGGAAATATACCGAATGCGAGTAAGCCGACTCATGCACGGCGTGTGTCATATACAAACGTGTACACCACCCTCCAAAAACGACATTTTTTGACATCTTTGGAGGGTGATGTACATGTTTGGGATGTTGGGTTGGGATTGAACGTGATGGGGGTGTGGGTTGAAGAGGAGGGATGTCTAAATTTTGAGCGGAGCTCAAAATTTATTCGGTCGGCTTGCGCCGACCGCGCTGCGCTAAAAACGCGCCACTGGCGCGTTTTCTTTACGCTTTGCGTCCTGACGGGTTCGAATCCCTCCTCCTCCGCCGTATTTGCTCGTAAGGGACTCTAAACAAAAAAAGCCCCCGTTTTCGGGAGCTTTCTCAACCAAAATGGCGGAGGAGGAGGGATTCGAACCCTCGTGACCTTATACAGGCCAAACGGTTTTCGAGACCGCCGCATTCAACCACTCTGCCACCCCTCCGCGTGGGGTAAAAACAAAGCAGGCTCGAAGGCCTGCTTTGGAATTAACTGGCGGAGAGTCAGGGATTTGAACCCTGGAGACGCTTTTGACGCCTACACGATTTCCAATCGTGCTCCTTCGGCCACTCGGACAACTCTCCGTTAAATGCGAAAGTCAGTATACACGAGGAATCGCAAAGTGCAAACAGAAAAGTTGGCATTTTTTAAAACGCTTGGCCGTGCTTGGCGCTGCAGTGGGGCTTGAGGTCCCAAAAAACGGCTTCCGACCAGCGTGGTTGATCAACTCAATTGTTCAAAAAAGGGTATTCATAAGCGACTTGGCAATGAATTTAAAAATCTTTGGGTGGTGCTGTGGGCCACTGGTATGCATTTTGCGACCACAGCCTTGTGCCCGCTGACCTGCGGCTTGGCTCAGCTTGTCCCCACGGCACCGTATCTTGAACACAGATCCGTCAAGCATTTGGTCAGCATTTGGTTGGAATGCGCATGAAGTGCCGTGTGAGCATGGACATATGTGGAGGTCATGAGGTTGTAGCTGCATATTCTTGCAGCCTAGGAGGTTGAAAGATATTATTACCAAGTCTTTTCCTGCTTCAGGCGCACCTTCACGACCTGAAGCCACATTTGCCCAGAGGAGGTGACAATATGAAGGCTTATGAACTGCTGTTCTTTGTTGACCCGTCGCTCGACCCCGAGACTCGTCTCGCTGTTATGAAGCGTATCGATACCACGATCGCTGAGGGCGCTGGCAAGGTCGACTCCGTTGACGAGTGGGGCAAGCGCAAGCTCGCCTACGAGATCAACGACCTCACCGATGGTGACTACACCCTCATCAACTTCCACGCAGATCCTACCCAGATCGCCGAGCTTGATCGCGTCCTGCGCATCACCGACGCTGTGGTCCGCCACATGATCGTCCGTCGCGACGACCAGGAGTAAGACTGTCGTTTTGGACTGGGCTTGTGCCCCAAGAGGAAGTAGTGAGTTATGAGCATCAATCGAGTGAACATCACCGGTAACCTCACCCGCGATCCCGAGCTGCGCGCCACCGCCGGCGGAACCCAGGTTCTGTCCTTTGGCGTCGCCGTGAACGATCGTCGCCGCAACGCGCAGACTGGCGAGTGGGAGGACTATCCCAACTTTGTCGACTGCACCATGTTCGGCACCCGCGCCGAGGCCGTGAGCCGTTTCCTGGCAAAGGGAAACAAGGTCGCGATCGAGGGCAAGCTGCGCTACAGCTCTTGGGAGCGCGACGGTCAGCGCAGGAGCAAGCTTGAGGTCATCGTCGATGAGATCGAGTTTATGAGCTCCCGTGGTGGCCAGGGTGGCTACGATCAGGGCGGTTACGCCCCCGCAGCTCCCGCGCCCGCAGCACGTCCTGCCGCACCGGTGGCCACGCCGCCCGCGGTCGACGTCTACGATGAGGACATCCCGTTTTAAGGGTTGTTCACCTATTTTTGAGTGAGAGGCGGCTTCGGTTCGCCGAAGTTGCCAAATGAAAGGTATTTTGACATGGCTAATGATTTTTCTGCACGTCAGCCGCGTCGTAAGTACTGCCAGTTCTGCAAGGAGAACACTGAGTTCATCGACTATAAGGACACTCAGCTTCTCCGTAAGTACATGACCGACCGTGGCAAGATCAAGCCCCGTCGCGTCACTGGCGCTTGCACGCAGCATCAGCATGACATCGCCAACGCCATCAAGCGCGCCCGCGAGATGGCCCTCCTGCCGTACACCGTCCCCGTGGTTTCCTCTCGTGGCAACCGCGACCGCGGCTAAGAAGGGAGACGCATCATGAAGGTTATTCTTCTCGATGAGATCAAGGGCAAGGGCGGCGAGGGTGACGTCGTAGAGGTCGCTCAGGGTTACGCTGAGAACTTCCTGTTCCCCAAGAAGCTCGCTGTTGCCGCCACCAAGGGCAACCTCAAGCAGCTTGACGAGCGTCGCAACAACATCGCCAAGCGCGAGGCCGTCCGTCTGGCTACCGCCAACGAGACCAAGGCTGCCCTCGAGGGCAAGCAGGTCACCGTCGACGTCAAGGTCGGCGACGAGGGCATCCTCTTTGGCTCCGTCACCGCCGCTATGATCGCTGACGCCATCAAGGATCAGCTCGGTATGGACATCGACCGCAAGCGCGTCGAGCTCGGTAAGCCCATCAAGGTTGCCGGTGCCCACACCGTTGCCATCTCGCTGTACCGCGAGATCAAGGCCGAGGTTGTCGTTCTCGTCGGCGTTACCGCCGAGGAGCTCGCTGCCGATGCTGAGGTCGAGGAGGCCGCTGAGGTCGCCGAGGCCGAGACCACCGAGGTCGAGACCGAGGCTGCTGCCGAGTAGCATTTGCTGCAACGCAACAATCTTGTTCTAAGAAGGGCGCTCTGGGAGACCGGGGCGCCCTTTTATTTTTTGCGCTGAGTGGGTGTCACGTCATACATTGAGATGCAGTCCCACATAAGCGTTGTGTTAGACCACTTTGGATAAGTGTCCTGCACGCAGTACACGCGACGGGGCCCCGGTTGCGACAATTCCATCATCAGGAGAGATGGAGGTTGCAATGGAAGACGTGCTCACCCAGCTGACGAGGCAGTTCCTCCCGCAGATGACGGCTGCCGAGAAGAGCAGAGCCCTGAGATCGCTCAAGGCGCTGATAGACGCGGAGCTTTTCGAACTCGCGGCAAGCGAGGGGGCGGAAGACGATCCCGACAGAGCCTGCCCCTGGTGCGGCTCCCCGCATTACGTGAAGAGGGGGCGAGACGGGCGCGGCCGTCAGCGGTTCCTCTGCCGAGGGTGCGCCAGGACCTTCACCGACGCCACCATGCGCATCTTCTCCACCACCAAGCTCGACAGGTCGGCCCGGATGAGGTTCGCGGAGTGCCACGTGGACATGCTCCCGCTGCGCGAGTCGGCGGAAAAGTGCGGCGTGTGCCTCAAGACGGCGTTCTTCATGCGCCACAGGCTGCTCGAGGCCATGGCCAAGCGCATGCCCGCCTTCCGCGTGGAGGCCGGCGGCGGGGCCGAGCTCGACGAGTGCTTCTTCAGGGAGAGATTCAAGGGAAACCGCTCCAGGTCGGAGTCCGGCATGCCCAGGAAGCCCCGCACAAGGTCGCAGGGAACCGACGGGCACGAGAAGATATGCGTGCTCACCGGCATCAACGACGCCGGCGACATCTTCTACGAGATCGCGGGGAGGGGCGGCCTCGACGAGGCGGCAGCTAGGGAGCTGCTCGCCGACAAGCTCGCGGTCGGCGCGATAATCTCGACGGACCGTGCGCACGTGTACCGCCGCGTCCTGCCCGCCCTCGGCGTCGGCGCGCACATCGCCAGCAAGAGGGAGGAGCACGCCATCAACAGGGTGAACAGCCTCCACTCCCAGATGAGGCACTTCATCGGCAGGTTCCGGGGTGTCTCCACGAGACGCCTCGAGAACTACCTCGCCTGGTTCAAGTGGACATGGTGCTTCAAGGTCCGCAGGAGTGCGGACGAGCTCGCCGAGCTCATAGTGAGGCAGGCAGCCCGCGGCACGTACGAGAAGACCTGGCGCCAGTACAAGGTGACCCCCTATCCGTTCTACGAGTACTGGATCAAGCAGGCGAAATGGGACTCGCGTGCGCGGAGGGCCATATACGGCGTGGCGTGATGTCCAGGGCGGTCTGGCGCAGCGCATCCGCGGCAAGCGCTGAAGTCGTGCCCCGATGCAAATAGCAACAGCTAGCGATATTCTTCGGGAACGTCGAAACCGTACTCACGGCATAGGAGCATGACATCGTGGGCGTCGTGCTCGTCATGCTGATAGCCCAAGTGAAACAACAGCTGGCTTTCGGGGTCGATGCACGACACCTCCACCTCGCCGATGCGCCCCCTCCCCGAAAAGACCTCCCCGGGAAAACGATCTCCCTGATACAGAATATCGCCATTCTCGGCGAAATCGAAGCAATGCAGGTCGACGATGCGCCCCGCCTCGTCTTGCCACACCGTGTGATCTTCGGTGGTGAAAGATGCAGCCACCTCGGAAAACCCCTCATCAGCAATTAGATCCACGAACCTTTGGTAATCCCCGCGCTGAACGAACAGGTCGATGTCGTTATGAGCCCTGGTCTCACGCCCGACAAGCGCATCGATGCCCCAGCCGCCATCAAGGTATACGCCAATGCCCGCACCTGCGGAAAGGCCGATTATCCAACACGCATCATCCTTGGTGACCATAGGAGCTCCTTCGCTTTCGCCTGCTATCTAAGCAAGAAAGATTATAGGAAAAGTCCCAGTATCCAAAGCGGTCGGGACACAACGCACATAAGGGACCGTTCATCCGTTTGGTTCGGTGATGATTATTAAGGCGCGCCTCGATTTAAAGCTGTGGCTGATACTATGGATGCTCGCAAGCGATATGAATGAGGATGCTCATGGCATACGACGATAGGGAGACGGGGCTGACGGTTGAGGACCGCGGCTCCAAGTTGGGTCTCCCCCAAAACCAAGATGCAGAGGCCAACGTACTGGCCGCTATGCTGCTATCGCCCGAGGTGGTCGAAGAGGCCCAGGTCGAGCTGCAGCCCGATGACTTCTACCGGCCCATTCATAAGACCATCTATACCGCGATGGTCGATATGTACAACAGCCGCATTCCCATCGACTCCATCTCGCTGATCGATTACCTGAGAAGCATTAACAAGCTTGATGCCGTGGGCGGCGAGGCCTATATTTTGGAGTTGATGGGTCAGACCCTGTCGCTCGTCAACTGGCAGCACCATGCCGCTATCGTTCGCCGCGATTCGATGCTGCGTGAGTTGATCGGCGCCACCAACGAGATCAACGCGCTGGCCTATAACGCTCCCACCGACACCAAGGAGGTCGTGGAGCTGGCCGAGAGCAAGTTGCTCAAGGTCACGGCGCGCGAGGTCAAGTCGAGCTACAAGACGCTGACCGAGTTTATGGTCGAGGCCTATAACGAGGCCGAGGAAGTGTGCCAGGCAGGCGGCCAGGCTGCGGGCGTGCCCACGGGCTTCCCGTCGCTCGACCGCATACTCATGGGTTTTCGCGAGGGCCAGCTCATCATCATCGGCGCCCGCCCTGCTGTGGGTAAGACGTCGTTCGCCCTGAATCTGGCGCTCAACGCTGCCGCGGCCGGTTATACCGTCGGCTTCTTCTCGCTGGAGATGTCGGGCAAGGAAATTGCCCAGCGTCTGATTTGCGCCTACGCCATGATTTCGATCAGTGACTTCCGCATGGGCCGCATTAGCCCCGAGCAGTGGGCCAATATCAACGAGGCCACGCAGACCTTGTCCAAGCTCGATATTCTGATTGACGATACGCCCGGCACCACAGTGACCGAGATTCGCGCCAAGAGCCGCCGCATGCTCCACAACAAGGAGAAGGCCATCATCATCCTGGACTACCTGCAGCTGGTGAGTCCTCCGCCGGGACGCCGCTCCGAGAGCCGTACCGTCGAGGTCTCCGAGATGTCGCGTGGTCTGAAGATCATGGCCAAGGAACTCAAGATCCCGCTCATCGCGCTGTCGCAGCTCTCGCGTCAGGTCGAATCCCGTACCGGCAAGCGCCCGCAGCTTTCCGACCTTCGTGAATCGGGCTCCATCGAGCAGGACGCCGATATCGTTATGTTCTTGGACCGCTCCGCCGATGAGGCCGAAGCCTCGCGCGACGATCGACCCGACGAGGGCGTTACGCGTATCGTCGTGGCCAAGAACCGTTCGGGCCCGATCGGCGACGTCGACCTGATGTTCCTGCCGGCATCCACCAAGTTCTATGAGCTTGATGGGGCACATGCCGAGGAGTAGGACAGGCGCCCGTTGCACGGGTATACTGGGAATGTTTTGTGCTTCTGCGTGCCGGCGTGGCGCGTAGACAGTCCATGAATGTAAGGAGTAAACATGCCGTCAACCGTTTTGGTCGGTGCCCAGTGGGGCGATGAGGGCAAGGGTAAGATTTGCGACCTGGTCGCCGGCGACTTCGATGCCGTCGTGCGCTACTCGGGCGGCAACAACGCCGGTCACACCATCGTCGTCAACGGCAAGAAGTACGGCCTGCACCAGGTGCCCTCCGGCATCATGTATTCCGACCACGTGTCGGTGATCGGTAACGGCTGCGTCGTCAACCCCAAGGTTGTCCTTGAGGAGATCGACATGTTCGAGGCCGACGGCATCACCACCAAGAACCTCAAGATTAGCGGCAACGCGCATGTCATCATGCCGTACCACATCGATCTGGATGGCGCCTTTGAGCAGAAGCTCGGCAAGAAGAACATCGGTACCACCAAGCGCGGCATCGGTCCGTGCTACCAGGACAAGATGGCCCGCATCGGCCTGCGCATGCAGGACATGCTGGACGAGGCACTGTTCCGCGACAAGCTGGAGACCGCTCTTGCCCGCGTGAACCCCGAGCTTGAGCTCATCTACAACCTGCCCACCTACACCGTGGACCAGATTTGCGACGAGTATCTGCCCATGGCCGAGCGCCTGCGCCCCTACATCACCGAGACGAGCTTGCTGCTCAACAACATGATCGACGAGGGTAAGGACCTGCTGTTTGAGGGCGCCCAGGCCACGCTGCTCGACATCGACCACGGCACCTATCCGTACGTGACGTCTTCTAACTGCACCGCCGGCGGCGCCATCACCGGTTCCGGCGTGGGCATGAAGAACGTCGACCGCGTGCTGGGCGTCATGAAGGCCTATATCACCCGTGTCGGTTCGGGCCCCATGCCCACCGAGCTTTCCTATGAGTCCGAGGCCGGCCACACGCTGACCGAGGAGGGCTATGAGTACGGCGTGACCACCGGTCGCCGTCGTCGCTGCGGCTGGTTCGACGGCCCCATCGCCAACTACGCCTCGCGTGTCAACGGCCTCACCGACATCGCCCTGACCAAGCTCGACGTGCTTTCGGCCTTCGACACCATCAAGGTGTGCGTGGCCTACGACGTCGATGGCGAGCGCTACACGAGCGTGCCCGAGCATCAAGTGCGCTTTGAGCACGCCAAGCCCATCTACGAGGAGCTCCCCGGCTGGAAGTGCGACATTACCGGTTGTCGCAGCTTTGACGAGCTGCCGCAAGAGGCTCAGGACTATGTGGCGTTTATCGAGGATCTGGCACACACCCGCGTGACGTTCATTGGCGTTGGCGCTGGTCGCGAGCAGATTATCAACCGATTCTGGAAGTAATCGGGATCATTTGGTTATTGCGATATACCCCTTTGCAGCCCAAGTGGGCGGCCGAGGGGTATATTTGCTTGCAAAGGGCTCGCGCGGAGCGGGCTATTCATCCATAGAGGAGGCACCCTTGAAGGCGGACACTCAAACCATCGACATCCTGTTGTTGGGCAGCGGCGGCCGCGAGCATGCTTTGGCAGCAAAGCTCGCAGCATCACCGCGCGCCGGCAAGCTCTACATCGCGCCGGGCAACGGCGGCACCGCGAGCTGCGGCGAGAACGTTGTTCTCGACGACTGCGATCCTACGGCCGTGGCGGCGTTTGCTCAGAGCCACGGATGCGGACTCGTGGTAATTGGTCCCGAGGCTCCGCTCGTGGCGGGCGTGGCCGACGCCGTGCGCGCGGCGGGTATTCCCTGCTTTGGCCCGGGTGCCGAGGGCGCCCAGATGGAGGGCTCCAAACTGTTCTCCAAGCAGCTCATGGAGCGCGCCGGTATCCCGACGGCAGCCTATGGTTCATTTACCGACGAGGCTTCGGCTCTCGCCTACGTGCGTGAGCAGGGCGCTCCGTTGGTCGTCAAGGCCGACGGCCTTGCCGCGGGCAAGGGCGTTATCGTGGCGACCGAACTTGAGCAGGCCGAGGAGGCCGTGCGCGAGTGCTTTGGCGGCACCTTTGGCGACGCCGGCAACACCGTGGTCATCGAGGAGATGCTGACCGGCCCCGAGTGCTCGCTGCTGGCCTTTACCGACGGCAAGACCGTGCGCCCCATGGCCACCTCGCAGGACCACAAGCGCGCGCTCGAGGGCGACAAGGGCCCCAACACCGGCGGCATGGGCGTCTACAGCCCGGTGCCCATCGTGACTGACGAGGAGCACGCCACCATGGTGAAGGTCATGGAGCAGACCGTGGCCGAGCTTGCTGCCGAGGGCATCGACTACCGCGGCTGCCTGTATGGCGGCTTTATGCTCACGCCTGCCGGCCCCAAGGTGCTGGAGTTCAATGCCCGCTTTGGCGACCCCGAGACGCAGGTCGTGCTGCCGCGCCTTAAGAACGATCTGGTCGAGGTCATGCTCGCCTGCGCCAACTGCGAGCTCGACCAGATTGAACTCGACTGGCGCGACGAGTGGGCCGTGGCCGTTGTCCTGACGAGCGCGGGCTACCCCGGCAGCTACGAGAAAGGCAAGGTCATCACCGGTATTGAGGATGCCGAGGCCATGGAGAACGTGACGGTGTACCACGCGGGCACTGCCGTGGTGGACGGCCAGCTCGTGACCAATGGTGGCCGCGTGCTTGCCGTGACCGCTCTGGGCGACACGTTCGAGAACGCTCGCAACCTTGCCTACGAGGCCTGCGAGAAGATTGATTTTGAGGGCAAGACCCTGCGTCACGACATCGGCTTGCGCGCGCTGCGCGGCCGCGACGCCTGGGATGCCTAAAATCCGAGAGGAATGAGACGGATGGACGAGAAGAACGAAGAACTCGTGGACGCGCAGATCGTCGAGGAGGACAGCCGCATGTATGGGCACGCCGAGGGCGAGCCTGGTGGCGAGGTCGCTGACGAGCCGGCGCTGGTGCTGGGCGACGACGACCCGCACGATGCCGAGCTGCACGAGAAGATTCTTTCGGAGGAGTGCGCCTGGAAGGGCAAGATCCTCGACGTCCACCGTCTTGAGGTTGAGCTGCCCAACGGTCGCCGCAGCGCCCGCGATATCGTTCGCCATCCGGGTGCGGCGGCCGTTGTGGCACTGACCGAGAGCGGCAAGATCGTACTGGTGCGTCAGTACCGCACCGCCATCGACCGCGTGACGGTCGAGATTCCCGCCGGCAAGCTCGACCCGGGCGAGGACCCGCTCGATTGCGCCAAGCGCGAACTGCATGAGGAGACGGGCTTTAGGGCCGGTCGTATTCGCTTTTTGACGTCGATTGTCACGTCATGCGGTTTTTGCGATGAGATCATCCACATCTACTTGGCTACCAAGCTCGAGTTTGATGCGCCCAACCCCGATGATGACGAGTTTGTCAACGTGGACCTGGTGCCGCTGCACGAGCTGATCGACGCCGTGCTCGACGGCAAGATCGAAGACGCCAAGACCGTTGTAGGCGCGCTTGCCTGCGACAGCATCGCACACAGGCTGGGCGGAGCGGAGATTTAACGAGCGGGAATGATCCCGCAGGTTTGTGTAAGTCAGCGAAAGTGCTCCATTTGAGACAAGGTGGCCTAAAAGAGGAGGGAAGCGTATGGGTATACGCGACCGACGATTGAAGGCCAGATTGTCCAAATGGAGCACTTGCAGCGTCGAGATGAAACGCGGTTTGGTAAAACCGCGTAAGGTGATTATGCTGAAGAGGTTTCTTTCGTATTACAAGCCCCAGATGGGGCTTTTTGTTGCTGATACTGTTTGTGCTCTGGTGCTTGCCGCCATTGACCTGGCGTTCCCCATTATCCTGCGCAATCTGACCGGTGGGCTGTTTACCCAGGGTCAGGCTGCCATTATGCAGGCGCTCGGCATGATCGCGGTGGGCTTGGTGCTGATGTATGCCATCCGCTGCGCCTGCCGCTATTTTGTGAGCTATTGGGGTCACGTGATGGGCGCGCGTATGGAGTCCAAAATGCGCGAGGACCTGTTCGACCAGTATGAGCGCTTTAGCTTTGCGTACTTCGACCGCAACAGCTCGGGCGACATGATGAGCCGCGTGGTCAACGACCTGTTCGATATCTGCGAGGCGGCGCACCACGTGCCCGAGTGGATCATCATCTGCGGCATCGAGATTATCGGCTCGTTTGTGATCCTCTTTACCATCGCCCCGGTGCTGGCGCTTGCCATGGCTGCGGTGACAGCAGCGTTTTCGGTCATCATGTTTTGGCAGAACATGCGCATGCGCGAGGTCTTTAGCGACAACCGCAAAAAGATCAGCGGCATCAATGCGCAGCTGCAGGATTCGCTGGCGGGCATGCGCGTGGTCAAGAGCTTTGCCAATGAGGAGACCGAGCGCTTCAAGTTCCGCGCCTCCAACAATCGCTATCTTTCGTCCAAGGAGAACATGTATCACGCCATGGGCGTCTATACCGCGACGTATGGCCTGCTCTCGGGTGTGCTCTATGTGATCGTGGTGCTGCTGGGCGGCTGGCTGGTCGCCCAGGGACAGCTGCAGGCGGTCGATATGGCGACCTTTGCACTCTATATTTCGCTGTTCTGCACGCCGCTCGAGACACTCGTCAATTCGGCCGAAACGTATCAGAAGGCCATCGCCGGCTTTAAGCGCATGGACGAGGTGCTCTCGACCGCGCCGGATATCCAGGACAAGCCGGGCGCTACGGATCTGCAGGTGACTGCCGGCGCCGTGGAGTATCACGACGTGTGCTTTAACTACGAGGACGTTGAGCTGGGCGAGGGCGATGCCGAAGAGCGTCCCGTTATCGACCATATGAACCTGTCCATCAAGCCCGGGCAGACCATCGCTTTGGTTGGCCCTTCGGGCGGTGGCAAGTCCACGACCTGTTCGCTGCTGCCGCGCTTTTATGACGTGGCTGCCGGATCCATTAGCATCGACGGTCAGGATGTACGCGATGTGACGCAGCAGAGCCTGCGCCGCGCTATCGGCCTGGTGCAGCAGGATGTCTACCTGTTTGACGGAACAATCGGCGAGAACATCGCCTACGGCAAGCCGGGCGCCACGGCAGAAGAGATCGCCGGAGCCGCCCGTCGCGCCAACATCGATGCATTTATCGAGTCGCTTCCGCAGGGCTATGACACCGTGGTGGGCGAGCGCGGCAGCCGTCTTTCGGGCGGACAGAAGCAACGCGTCGCCATCGCGCGCGTGTTTCTCAAGAATCCCAAAATCTTGATCTTGGACGAGGCGACGAGTGCTTTGGATAACGAGAGCGAGGAGGCGGTGCAGGAGTCACTCGAGGAGCTGGCACGCGGCCGTACCACAATCATCATCGCCCACCGTCTTTCGACCATTAAGCACGCCGATGAGATTGCGACCGTTGAGCATGGTCGCGTTGTGGAGCGTGGCACGCACGAGGAGCTTCTCGCCCGTGGCGGCACCTATGCCCGTTACTATCGAATGCAGTTCGAAGGTGTGCGTGCGCACGAGCTCGACTGATTGATATGACAGGAAGTTTATGGCTGACAAGAACCCTTTGACTCCGGAAGAAGTGACGGAGTTATTCTCCGAAATCGATGCATCCGGTGTCTTGGATCCCACGCTTGCCAAAAAGCGAACCGAGCGCATGCGTGAGAAGGAGGCTGCGGCCAAGCGCGGTGACAAAGCGGCGCTAGCGCAGCTGCGCAGCGAGGACCGCGCGAGCCAGGCAAAACATATCGACCCGCTGTCCGAGGACGACCCTTCGGGCTCGCAGGTGAGCCATACCATTACGAAGACTGCCATGGCCGTGGTCATTGGCATCTTGGTGCTGATTGTGGGCATGCAGATTGGCTACGGCGTGATGCGACGCCTGAACACCGCCAACCTGTCCGAGAGCGTTTCGGTGGATACCGTTTCGACGGCGCTGAAGGGCGGCCTTGAGTGGGGCAACGGCTTTACGCAGTTCCCGCTCGACTTTACCGTCGATGAAGCTGATGAGCGTACGGGCACGGTCGAGGTGACGGTGTTGGACACATCGTCTGCCAACGAGCTCGAGCTGCTGTCCAACGGGCAGATTCAGGCCGCTGCGCTTGCGACCAACGCGCTGCTCAACGATAAGATCGACCGCGTGGTGTATAACGTTCACGCCTATATCGACGAGGATAGCAACATTCAGCACGATTCCTTCTTTGGCATGTTTCCCGCGCGGGGTCATCAGAGCGCCATTTTGACGTTTGTGTGGACCAAGAGCTCATCCAACGCCACGAGTATCGACTGGAAGATGCGCATCGTAAGCATGGACGACACCATTGCCGAGCGCATTCAAAAACAGGTGAACTCGGTTTCGTCGCTGATCGAGGACCCGGTGGTGAGCCAGACCAAGATTGACGAGGAAAAGGCCGAACGTGACCTGGAGCATCGTCTGCATGGCCGCGAGATTTTCCGCGGCGGCAAGCCCGATCGCTCACCGTCCGATCTGCTGGAACAGGACAAGCAAAAGTAAGAGGCCATTATCCCGCGTGAGCCACAAGCCCACGCGGGATAATTTTTCTGGGACGGGGATTAAATAATCATTATGCATAGAAAGTCATAATTATCATTTCGTAAACATTTCGATGAAATTAACGCCATGAGGCATGCTTGCGGTTACAATACCGCGAGGCCTAACTACACACCTTTAAGCCGGTCCTGTGAGACCGGGAAGGAGAATTATGGCGAACAACCATACCGCGGGCGCTGCCGCCCGCACCTTCGCGCCCAGCGAGCTTTGCCAGCGTATGCTGGCCAAAACCAGCAAGGGCACCTGCGGTCCCTGTATCCTGTATCTTGAGGATGGGACCATTTTTTATGGACGTGCATGCGGCGCCGAGGGCACCGCGACCGGCGAAGTCTGCTTCAACACCTCGCTCGAGGGCTACTTTGAGGTCATGACCGACCCGAGTTATGCCGGCCAAATTGTAACCATGACCTATCCGCAGATCGGCAATTACGGTATCGACGAGACCGATGTCCAGTCGGCCTTCCCCGGCGACGCCGTGCGCCCTGCGAGCGCTCCGGCTATGCGCGGCATGATCGTTCGCGATATGTGCGCCACGCCTTCTAACTGGCGCTCGGCCGTTAGCGTGCCGGAGTACCTGCGCGCTCACGGCATCGTCGCTATCGAGGGTATCGACACCCGCGCTCTGGTGCGCCATCTGCGCGACAATGGTTCCAAGATGGGCATTATCTCGACCGAGATCTTCGACGTCGACGAGCTTGCCGAGCGCTTGTCCGCTGCGCCCACGCTGGTAGGCGAGAACCTGGTCAAGACCGTAAGTTGCCCCGCGCCTCACGAGTTTGTGGCCGCCGACCTGCCTGCCACGCATGACTTTGCGCTTGCGGCTGCCGCTCCTGCCCGTCACAAAGTGGTCGCCTACGACTGCGGTGTGAAGCGCGGTATTCTGGAGGGCCTGGTCCGTGCCGGCTGCGATCTCACCGTCGTGCCGTGGGATACGCCCGCCCAGCAGGTGCTCGACATGAATCCCGATGGCGTCTTTTTGTCCAACGGCCCCGGCGACCCCGATGCCGTGGTGGAGACCTATGAGCAGGTACAGCAGCTGATCGGCAAGGTGCCGGTCTTTGGCATTTGCCTCGGTCACCAGATGATCAGCCTGGCCTGCGGCGCCCAAATGGAAAAGCTTAAATTCGGTCACCGTGGCGGTAACCAGCCGGTTATGAATCTGGTGAGCCGTCGCGTGGAGATCACCGCGCAAAACCACGGCTTTGGCCTGCTGTTCCCCAGTCTGGGCAAACTGATTCCGGAGCTTTCCGGCGGCGAAACCGAGCATGCGGCCGACGGTGACCTGCGCGCCTGGGTGCGTCGCGGCATCGCGCCGGTCGTGATGAACGAGCGCTTTGGTCGCATTCGCCTGACACATGTGAACCTCAACGACGGCACCGCCGAGGGCATCCAGCTGCTCGACGCCCCGTGTTTCTCGATCCAGTACCACCCCGAGGCTTCGCCTGGCCCCACCGATGCCCACTATCTCTTTACCGCCTTTACGCGACTCATGGACGGCGAGGAGAACTACCTGGACATCGACACCGCGAAGGACCGCCTCGCCGGCTGGAATTTCGCCGAGTCCGAGAACGCTGCGACCGAGGAGAACTAACATGCCTAAACGTACTGACATCAAGCGCATCCTCGTTATTGGTTCGGGCCCTATCGTCATTGGCCAGGCCTGTGAGTTCGACTACTCCGGCGCACAGGCCTGCAAGGTGCTCAAGGAGGATGGCTTTGAGGTCATCCTGGTCAACTCCAATCCGGCGACCATCATGACCGACCCGGGTCTTGCCGACCGCACCTATGTCGAGCCCATCACCGCCGAGTTTATCGAGCGCGTAATCAAGAAAGAGCGCCCGGACGCGCTGCTGCCCACGCTGGGCGGCCAGACCGGTCTGAACGCCGCCGTCGAGCTGGCAAAGGACGGCACGCTCGACAAGTACGGCGTCGAGATGATCGGCTGCGACCTGGCCGCTATCGAGCGCGGCGAGGACCGCAAACTCTTTAACGAGGCCATGGCCGAGATCGGCCTGGAGGTTGCGCGCTCGGGCTATGCCTACAGCGTGGCCGACGCCGAGGCTATCGCCGAGCGCGTGGGATATCCCTGCGTACTGCGCCCGAGCTTTACCCTCGGTGGCGCCGGCGGCGGCATCGCGCATACCCACGAGGAGCTCGTCTCCATCGTGAGCCAGGGCCTTGAGCTCTCGCCTGCCCATGAGGTGCTGGTCGAGGAGTCCATCGAGGGTTGGAAAGAGTATGAGATGGAGGTCATGCGCGACCACGCCGGCAACGGCATCATCGTGTGCTCCATCGAGAATCTCGACCCCATGGGCGTGCACACCGGCGACTCCATCACCGTGGCGCCGGCGCAGACGCTCTCCGACCTTGAGTACCAGCGCATGCGTGTCGCCTCGCTCGCCATCTTGGGGAAGATCGGCGTCGAGACCGGCGGCTCCAACGTGCAGTTTGCCGTGAACCCCCAGACCGGCCGCCTGATCGTCATCGAGATGAACCCGCGCGTGAGCCGTTCGTCCGCACTGGCCTCCAAGGCCACGGGCTTCCCCATCGCCAAGGCCGCCGCTCGCCTGGCCGTGGGCTACACGCTCGACGAGATCGTCAACGACATCACCAAGGCAACGCCCGCCTGCTTTGAGCCCACAATCGACTACTGCGTCGTCAAGGTGCCGCGCTTTGCCTTCGAGAAGTTTAAAGGCACTGATCCTACGCTCACCACGCGCATGAAGGCCGTGGGCGAGATTATGGCGATCGGCCGCACCTTTGAGGAGGCCTTCGGCAAGGCCATGCGCTCACTGGAGGACGGTCACCAGGGCATCTGCGCCGGTGGCAAGGAGGGTGCCGACAAGCTGAGCGACGATGAGCTCGCTCAGGCCGTGGCAACCCCGACCGAGCACCGCATCTTCTTTGTGGTCGAGGCCCTGCGCCGTGGCTGGGACATCGCCCACATCCATGCCATCTGCGGTATCGATCCGTGGTACCTCAACCGTATCAACGACATGGTGCAGGTCCAGGAGAGCATCCGCGGCCTGCGTGTGGAGGATATCGACGCCGACGCGATGCGCCTGCTCAAGCAGTACGGCACGAGCGACGCCGAGATTGCCGCGCTGACCGGCTCGGACGAGCGCTTTGTGCGCGCCTATCGCAAGGGTCTGGGCGTGGTTCCCAGCATGAAGACGGTCGATACCTGCGCTGCGGAGTTTTCGAGCGCCACGGAGTACCACTACAAGACGTACGAGAACATCTACCGCACGAGCCCGGATGCCAAGAAGTGCGTGGCTCCCGACGAGACCACGCCGGCGGACAAGCCCAAGGCGATGATCCTGGGCGCCGGCCCCAACCGCATTGGCCAAGGTATCGAGTTCGATTACTGCTGCGTGCACGCGAGCTACGCACTGGCGGCTCGCGGCTTCGAGACCATCATAGTCAACTGCAACCCCGAGACCGTTTCGACTGACTACGACACCTCGGACCGCTTGTACTTTGAGCCGCTCACCTACGAGGACGTCATGGACGTTATCGATGTCGAGCGCCCCGACGGCGTCGTGGTGACGCTCGGTGGCCAGACCCCGCTTAAGCTGGCGCGCATGCTCGAGGAGAGCGGCGTGAACATTATGGGCACCAAGCCCGATGCCATCGACTTTGCCGAGGACCGCGAGCGCTTCGCCGCTCTGCTCGACAAGCTGGGCATCATGTACCCGCCGGCGGGCCAGGCCACCTCGTTTGAGGAGGCCGAGGCCGTGGCCGCGCACATCGGCTATCCGCTGCTGGTGCGCCCGAGCTATGTGCTGGGCGGCCGCGGCATGATGATCGCCTACGATGCCGAGCATCTGCGCGATTACATGGCCGAGGCTGCGCGCATTAGCCCCGACTACCCGGTGTACCTGGACCGCTTCCTGGAGGGTGCGATCGAGTCCGACGTCGACGCCCTGTGCGATGGCGAAGAGGTATACATCGGCGGCATCCTGGAGCATATCGAGGAAGCCGGTATTCACTCCGGCGACTCCGCGACCTGCATCCCGCCGTTCAGCTTTAGCGAGAGCCTGCAGGCGAAGCTCCGCGAGACCACGCGCCGCATCGCGATGGCGCTGGGCGTGCGCGGTCTGGTCAACGTGCAGTACGCCATTAAGGGCGAGACCGTTTACGTGATCGAGGCCAACCCGCGCGCCAGCCGTACCGTGCCGTTTATCTCCAAGGCCACCGGCGTGCCGCTGGCCAAATGCGCGGCGCGCATCATGGCAGGCGATTCCATCGCGAGCTTGGGCCTGCCGAGCGACGAACGTCAGCTGGACTGGTTCTGCATGAAGGAAGCCGTTATGCCCTGGGGTCGTTTCCCGGGCGCCGACGTCATCCTGGGGCCCGAGATGAAGTCGACGGGCGAGGTCATGGGTATCGCTAAGAGCTATCCCGAGGCATACGCCAAGACGCAGCTGGCGATCGACTACAGGCTGCCCGACCCGAGCGCCGGCAAGGTATTCATCAGCGTGTGCGACCGCGACAAGCGCCACATCCTTTCGGTCGCGCGTATCCTGCGTTACCTGGGCTTTGACATCTGCTCCACCGAGGGTACGGCGCGCGTGCTGCGTGGAGGCAACGTGACGTGCGAGATCGTGGAGAAGATTAGCGGCCCGCACGACGGCGAGCGCCCCAACATCGGCGACCTCATCGCCGATGGCAAGATCGCGGTGATCATCAACACGCCGTACGGTCCGGGCTCGCGCGGCGACGGCTATCTGCTGCGCACCGAGGCGGTGCGACGCGGTGTGACCTGCGTGACCGCGATGTCTGCCGCCAACACGTATGTGAGTGCCATCGAGGCGGTGCGCGAGGACCAGCAGGGTCACGGCAGCGCCAACGACATGGGCATGGACGTCATCGCCCTGCAGGACCTGCCGCAGTACACGGTGTAGA
>NZ_QSRV01000027.1:21653-32267 GCF_003437235.1 Collinsella sp. TF07-1 | reverse complement strand
GCTCGCCGACAAAGACATAGCGGCGCTTTTCGGCCTGCGCCTTCACAAACTCGCGGACCTCGCGCGAAAGCTCGGGGTAGAACGGGGCGAGCATGGGATCGTCGTCGGCGGCGATCAGGATGGTATAGAGTGCCGGCGCCGTGTTGACGCCGTTGATCACCAGAGTCTGATCCTCCATGTCGCGAGCGGCCTGCTTGGCAAGCTTCTTAAAGGAGAACGGGGCACGGGTGGCACCGAAGATGCCGGCCACGTGGTCCTCGAAGATGTTCAGGAAGTTCACGAAAGATCACTCTCCGTATAGGTTCTTTGGTATCCGAGCAAATATAGGCATATCCCAACGATTATAGAGGATAGGGTTCCCGCAACCGCCGCCTTGGCGACGACCGCGGCTGCAAGGCTGGCAATTTCCATATGGTGTGCAAGACAGGACGCCGCTGCGCAGCCGATGCCGGCGACAGCGATGGCGGCGATTACGGCAAGGTTTGAGCCCTGATCGGCACGCTTGGCATGGGCGTTGAGCAGCGCAGATGACGCCGCGGCAGTTGCCGCTACCAGCACAAAGGCAGCCCAAAGGAGTGGGTCTCCCAGCGCTGCGGCAACGTTACCGAGCCCCAGCACGCCTCCGGCTGAAAGCGCGACCGTGGCCAGACGGGCAAAAAGTGCGCCCATGCCCGTTGCCGCGGCGGCGCTTGCCGGGCCGAGCCAAAATGACGCGACGCCGGCGGTGACCCCAGCTGCCAGGAAGGTATTGCCGGTCAGACAGCCAAGCGCGAGTGCACAGGTGAGTGCGGCGCTCGCGGCAGCCTCGGTGCGACCCCAGGCGATCCACCAACCGGACATGGCGGCGGCAAAGATCACCGCGACGGGCAACATCGACAGGACGCCCTGTGCCTGCATGGTGGCGTTTGCCATGAGCACCAAAAAGCCCACAGCCGAGATGGCCGAGCCAATCTGGGGGGCCAGGCCGGCCGCCGCTCCGATCGCGATAGCCGCAATGACCAGGCCGGGAAGCGCCGCGACGCCGGCCGTCTGCATCAGCAAAAAGCTAAAGGCGCCGCACGTTAGCGCCGAGATAGCGTGCATGGCGTAGTCGCGCGCATGGCTCCAGCGCGTGCCTGCCCAGCCGAGTGCGGGGTCGACTTCGATGGTGTCGTCCTCGTAGCGCGACGGCTCGATATCGTCGAGCTCCTGCTCGTCATCCGAAAGTTCGCCAACCATTTGCTCCAGGCTGCGACGGCCTTCGCGCACGCTGCCCAGACCGGCAAGGAGCTGGTCGCAAAATGCCTCGATGCTGTTGGGGCGGTCCTGCGGCATGGGGGAGAGCGCGCTCATGAGCGCGGCCTCGGCTCCCGGGGGAAAGTGTGGTATCAGCTCGCTGGGATAGGTGGCGCCGCCGATGATGCGGCCGAGCGAGTCGGCGGGCGTGGCCGCCATAAAAGGAGCGCTGCCGCACAGGCCCTCGTAGATCACACAGGCGAGGGCAAAGACATCGGCGCGCTCGTCGACCGTGCCGGTCTCGATATCGAGCTGCTCGGGCGGCATGTAGCCGATGGTGCCGCCGCGTGAGCCGCCAAAGCCACCGGCGGACGACAGCCGCGCCATGCCAAAGTCGGTGAGCTTTACATTGCCCGAGTGGTCGATGAGCACGTTGGCGGGCTTAATGTCCAGGTGGAGTACGCCATTACTGTGGGCGAAGGTGAGCGCCTGGCCCAGGGCATCGGCAATGGCCGCGGCCTCGTCAAAGGTAAGTGAGTGGCCGTCCGCGCGGTGCAAAAACTCGGCCAGCGACATGCCATCGACATATTCCATAACCAGGTAGGCATAGGCTGTGTCGTGCGTAAAGTCGATGACCTGCACGATGTTGGGATGTTGAAGCATGGCGGCAGTGTGCGCCTCGCGCAGGACATCCATGATGTCGCTAGCGGGCATGCCGGCACCGTTGATAAGGGGGATGCGTTTAATGGCGACGCGGCGGCGCAGGTGCGTGTCGCGGCAGATCTCGATGGAGCCAAAACCGCCGGTCGCAAGCGTCTCGAGCGGCTGGTACCGCTTGAGCAGCTCGCGAGAGCTGGTGCCCTCCAAAGGAACGTCCGGCGAGAACCGGGCGGTATGTTGCGAGAAAAGCGGCATGGCCAACCCTCGTGCGTTTAAAGTTCGTTTGCGAGCGGCGGGCGCGGAGCCGAGCCGTTCGCGGTGGCATAGATGCTGCTAGTGTAGCACGCTCGGGCGGATGGCGAGGATAACGGGATGCGAGGCCGCCTGTCTGGCTTGGCCTTAGTGCTTCTTCTTGTTCTTCTTCTGCTTGCGCTGCTTGCCCTTGGTCTCCTGGGGCTTGTCGCCCTGCTTGGCCTCGGCGGCGGCCTTCTCGGCCTTCATCTTCTTGCGTTTGGTCTCGATGCGGAGTTTTTTGTTGATGCGCGCCTTGAGGAAGGGGCCAAACTGCTCGGCATCGCCGCGAACAAAGGTGTCCTTGGGGATCGTCACGCCCTGGTCGGCGAACATGGCCACAAAGATGCGCTCGCCGTCGAGCACGTGGTCGAGCTTCTCAAACGGGAAGAACTGCGACTTGCCGCTCTTGCCCCAGACCATCAGGCCGTCCTCGTTGGCGGCGACGCGGCGGTAGCGGCCGCCCATGGACTCGTCTGCCTCGACGGCTTCGATAAAGTCGCGCGCGAGCGTATGGTGCAGATTTTTGCTCCACCAGGCCAAAAAGGCGCCGAACACGATCAGCACGACGCCGAACTTGATCCAGTTGCCGCCGGCCACCAGCATGCCGATGCCGATGAGCACGGCAATCGCGGCGGCGACGTACAGGGAGCCACGGCGCCTGGGCGAGGCGACCAGGCGGGCGAAGTCGGTGACGAGGTCGTTTTCGTATTGGTACTCGTTGAGGTACAGGATGCCGTCGTCGGCTGCGGCCTGCTCCTCGAGCGCGACCTCGACCTGGTCGGCTGCTTCGGAGGGAACGAGGTTGCTCTCTGCGTCTGCCATGCTCTTTGGACTCCTATCGCGGCGGGCTCGCCGTACGGGTTATTATGGAATGCAGTATGCCGTGCGACCGCATGGCCGCCGCGGCAACAAGACTCAGTATACCCGGGGGAGCACCCATGGAATCGTTGTACCGAAAGTATCGCCCGCTCACCTTTGACTCCGTGGTGGGCCAGCAGCATATCGTCTCGACGCTCGAGCACGCCATCACCGAGGGGCGCCTGTCCCACGCCTACCTGTTCTGCGGACCGCGCGGCACGGGCAAGACCACCATGGCGCGCATTCTGGCCAAGGCGCTGCTGTGCCGCAATGCCGAGGCGGCGCGCGCCGAGGGTGCAAGCGGCTGCATGCCCGACGGTACTTGCGAGGAGTGCGAGCTCATTGCCGAGGGTAACCACCCCGATGTCTACGAGCTCGATGCCGCCTCCCGCACGGGCGTGGACAATGTGCGCGAGGAAATCATCAACTCCGTCAACTTTGCCCCGGTGCGCGGCAAGTACAAGATCTATATCATCGACGAGGTCCACATGCTCACGACGGCGGCGTTCAACGCGCTGCTCAAGACGCTCGAGGAGCCGCCGGCACACGTGATCTTTGTGCTGTGCACCACCGACCCGCAAAAGATTCTGGAGACCATCCTCTCGCGCTGCCAGCGTTTCGATTTCCATCGCATCGGCAACGAGGATATCGAGCGTCGCCTGGCATACGTGTGCGAGCAGGAGGGCTTCGATTACGACGATGAGGCGCTGGCTATCGTGGCGCGCCATGCCAAGGGCGGTATGCGCGACGCGTTGTCCACGCTGGAGCAGCTGAGCGTCTTTGGCAACGGTTCTGTGCATGCGGACGACGCCCGCTCGCTTTTAGGCGAGGTTTCGGACCAGATTCTGGGCGAGTTTTCCCGCGCCATTGCCGATCGCGATGTTGCCGAGCTCTATGGACTGATCCGTGCGCAGGTCGAGGAAGGAAACGACCTGCTGGAGCTGACGCGCGACCTGGTGGCGCATGTGCGTGACGTGTACGTTGCCTGCGTTGCCGGTGCCCGTGCCGAGCTGTTTGAGGGCGGCTCCGAGCAGGCCGAGGCGCTTGCTGCCGAGGCCGCTGCCTTTGGCGAGCATCCTGCCGACCGCCTGGCCCGTGTGCTGACGGTGCTCGACGATGCCGCACTGGAGATGAGGGGCGCGAGCGACGTGCGCCTGGTGCTCGAGATCGCCTGCACGCGCCTGGCACGTCCCGAGGCCGATTTAACGATTGAGGCATTGGCCGAGCGCGTGGCCCGCTTGGAGGCCATGGTTGCCAACGGCGCCGTGCCGGCGAGCGTGGCTGCTGCTCAGGCCGCCGCGTCTGCAGCATCCGTACCCGCTGCTGCCCAACAGCCGACGCTAATTTCGGGCGCTCGTGCTGCCGCTCCGGCGGCATCCGCTGCCCCCGCTGCTACGTCCGCGCGCCAGGGCGGTATGCCTTGGGACCGTGGTGCTGCTGTTCCGGCTGCCCAGCCTGCGTCCCGTTCTGCGTCCGTGTCAGCTTCCAAGCCTGCAGCGCCTGCACCTCAGCCTGCGCCGACTCCGACGCCTCAGCCCGTTGCGGCTCCCGCGCCTGCCACCGCTCCGGCACCTAAGCCCCAGTCCAACAATGCCGCCCAGGTTGCCGCCGCCGGTACTGCCGAGACGCCCGCGGTCGAGGATGCCGGAGAGCTGCAGCGCAAATGGGCCGAGGTTGTCGAGCGTGTCAAGGCGCGTCAGGCTTCCTACGCGGGGCTTTTGCTCAATGCCCGCGCCACGGCTGACGACGGCTCCAGGCTCACGGTCTCGTTCCCCGCGGGCTCGACCTTTGCCATCAAGATGCTTGGACGCGCCGACACGCAGTCGGTGGTCCTGCCGACAGTCAGTGCGGTCTTCGGTCGTCGTACCGTCGACTATGTCCTGGATGGGGGTGGCACGCCGGCTCCTCAACATGAGGAGCATTCTCCATCTGCACGGGCTGCGGTATCTGCGGACCCGCAACCCGTGTCCTCGGCGGCCCCTGCATCCTCGAGCGCCAGCGCGACGCAGCCAAAAGCAGCACCGATAGCGGCGCCGACCCCGTCGGCGCCTAAGCCCGTCATGGCCAAACCGGCTGCTCCGACACCCGCGCCCAAGCCTGCCTCGCCCGCGCCCAAGTCGTCTGACCTGGGCAAAGCCCCCTGGCTGCGCTCCGACAACCCCGCCGGCGCTCCTGCCACGGGCAAGCTCCCGACCGAGCCCGCGCCCCGAGCGCCCGAGCGCGCGTCCGCTCCCAAGGCTCAGCCCGCCGCGCCGTCTGCGCCATGGGAATCCGAGCAGGTTCCCTACGACGATGCCATGGTTGGCGGTTTTGTTGCCGATGCTGGTGGGGACGATCTGCCTCCGTTCGACGTGCCGGGTGCGGCGTCCGCGCCCAAGTCCGCTGCAACTGCCCCCAAAGAGGAGGACGCTCCTGCAGCTCCCTGGGAGTCCAACTCCGGTGCGGGCGGCCCCTTCGGCCATCAGGGTGCAGCCCCGAGCATCCCGCAGACCGAGGACGAGGCCAAAGCCCTCATCCGCAGCGTCTTCGGCCAGTCCACCATCTTCAAGCCGGTGGAGTAGCTGCGCAGGCGGGTATACTGCTCAAGAAGAGAACCCTTTGAACGGAGCGAGCTTATGATGTGGGAATATGTCCGCCTTGAGGACGATACGCAGGTTTCGTATTCCGAAGTCCGGGAGGACAACACGGTGAAGGTTGTTGTGGAGCGCCCGCGCGATTGGGGTTTTGACACGGCGGAGTGTATCTTGCCGGCATTCAATTGGGTGTCACACGAGGGCTTTAGCGAAGCGAACCTCAAAGAACTCGATGATTTCGTGCGCAACAATGCCCCGCTCATCCTGCGTTTTGCCTACGAAGGCGGACGAGTCTATGCCTAGTCTTTTCCGACTCGGCCATATATCACTTTCTTTTGTCCGGGCGCATCTGTATTTCGTACATGTGTAGCGTGGTGCCACGTATCTCGCATTCGAGCAGGCAGGTACGTGACGGCCGGCCTAGGGTGCTGAGGTCGACACGATACGTCGCACGGCTGTCCGAGTACTCGACTTGTTCGGCGCTGACGGTTGCTCCGATTGTCAAAAAAGAGCCTAGCTCGGCATCGACAATCTTGGAATCTTTTATCTTGACCTTGAGCTCTTGGTAAAGGGACGGGCTGTTGTAGTAAACGGTCCGGGTCCCGTCGGTGCACTCATCGGTCGCTTCCCATTTGACGACGGGCTGGTCCGAGCTGGCTATCAGCAGTTCTGCTCCAAAGGCTATAGCATGGGTGATGACAACCAGTAATGCCCAGCCGACAAAGAGATAGAGAACCACATATGCAACGGGGTGTTTTGAGCGGATGTTTTGGAGCGCGTCGGGGGCATTCATGGGGGCACCTCCAAATTGCTGTCTGTGACAATCAAATTATACCCTGCCATCATGAGCGCCGCCTCGAGCAGCGGTTCGGCATTTTGTTATCTAGCTGGATGCAGAAAATGTCGGATTCCGGCTCTACAAGATTTAGCTTTCAATATTATGCAGATGCGAATTATTCAACTTCGCATAATCTTTGGGTGCGGTTTGCACTCCAGGACATGTATATCGACTGAGGTAGCGTGTCCGCCCCGCTTGCTTGCCCCGCGCCGTGGTACGATTTTTGAGTTTGAAAGTCCCGCCGCGCTCCGGCTGCCCTTGCAGCTCGGCGTGCGGCCGCACGTAAAGGAGCCATCATGGCCGGTATGAACATGCAGCAGATGATGAAGCAGGCTCGCAAGATGCAGGAGCAGCTTGCCGCCGCGCAGGAGAACCTCAAGTCCCAGACCGTCGACGCCTCTGCCGGCGGCGGTATGGTCAAGGTGACCGTTAACGGCGAGATGGAGCTCGTCAACCTCACTATTGACCCCGATGCCCTCGATCCCGAGGACGTCGATATGCTGCAGGACATGATCATGGCTGCCGTCAACGAGGCCGTCCGCGGCGTCAACGAGCTCGCCAACAAGCAGATGGGCGCCATCACCGGCGGCCTCAACATCCCGGGCATGCCGTTCTAAGACACGCATATATATGAGTGCGAATCACAGTCTGCAAAAACTGCTCGATGAGCTGGGCCGTCTGCCGGGCATTGGTCCCAAGTCGGCCCAGCGCATCGCCTATTACCTGCTCGAGGCCGATGCCGAGGAGGCCCGTCGCCTGGCCGAGGCCATCCTGGAGGTTAAGCAGGAGGTCCACTTTTGCAGCCGTTGCTTTAACTACGCCACGGCCGACGAGTGCTCCATCTGCCAGGATTCGATGCGCGACACTACTCGCATTTGCGTGGTGGGCGAGCCGCGCGACGTCCAGGCAATCGAGCGCACGGGCAGCTACCATGGCCTGTACCATGTGCTGGGCGGCGTGATCAGCCCCATGGACAAGATTGGTCCCGAGCAGCTGCACATCCGCGAGCTGCTGGCGCGTTTGGGCCACGAGGATATCCATGAGGTCATCATCGCCACCAACCCCAATATTGAGGGCGAGACCACGGCGAGCTACCTGGCCCGCACTATCAAGCCGCTGGGCGTTGAGGTGTCGCGTCTGGCGAGCGGCCTGCCCGTGGGCGGCGACCTGGAGTATGCCGACGAGCTTACGCTTGGGCGCGCCATTGAGGCCCGTCGCACGATTTAGGTGGCGAGCCTGCTCCTGCCGTATGTTTTCCTGGCGACGCACGGGGCAGTCATAATTTCCCCGTGCGACTATAAGTTTGTTGTGCAACAAAGATACTTTGTATCCGCTTATCGCATGGATGCTTCCGCTCGCATCCTTAATTTGCTCATTCGTTGCGCAACCTTTTGGGTTCGCTGATACACTCAAATATGGATTCGAATGAATGCGCCGCTCCCGAGCGGCGTGTTTTTGTTGGAGGAGAACGCATGCGGCCCGGTGGCACTCAGACAAAGCGCGGCGCCGCGGTGCGCATGCGACGCCGACTGGGCTTGGCGCCGCGGGCGTACGCACTGCTGTCTTGCTCGCTGGTGCTGGTCATAGCTGGCGTTTCTGCCTATGGCATGACCGTGCCGTCCATGATGCAGGCACATGCCGCACGCGAACCGCGCGTGGGGCATGAGGTCAAAAGTGATCTGGGCACCACGACTGGATATGCTTGGGCAAGTGTGGTCGCGCATATTGTGTTTGGCACCGACGACGCGGACGGCGCCGAGGCCCCGGACAACGAAGTCACGCTTGCCAATGGCAAAACCATCGTGCTCACCAACACCAAGATCATCGATCGGTTGTCCAACAATAGCGTGGCGGCAACGGTGAATAAGGTCGAGCAGCAGAAGGAGCAGGACGCCCAGCAGTCCGGAAAGCCCGGTAGCTCGGATACTTCTGGCTCCGGCTCGGATTCGTCGAGTTCGGGCGGTGGCTCTGGGTCGGGTTCCTCTGCCGGAGGGTCTGGAAACGGCGGCTCGACGGGCGGCAACACTGACAACGATGCAAACTCCGGTGGCCTTTCCGCTGCTGAGGAAGAGAGCATTCACAGCTGGCTTGTGACCAAGTACAACATGCTCGACGGCTATGTTTCTCGTGCCAATGACGTGGTCTCGACCTATAACTCTACGGGAGATCCCAGGCCGTGCGACAGCCTGGTCGGGGAGATGTTTGTCATTCGAGCCGAGTTCGGTCGTCAGACATTCTCGCCCCGGTCAAAGTGGTATCAGCAGTATGCCAATCTGTGGGGCTGTTACACCAACCTATGTCAATGGGTCGGCCATTACGGCGATGATGACGTCGCGCTCGGTAACTTCAACAATAACGTGGCGGCGCTTGCCCTATGATGACCGATCTTGCATCCACCACACCACAATCGCTCGGTCGCGATCCCATGGTCGGCCTGCGCCTGGCGCGTGTCGACGGGTTTGAGCCGGCCATTGCGCTCGGTCAGGGCGAACTGCCTGCCTATCTGCGTCGTTTTACGATGCTGTTTGCCGACGATGCCGCCATGCGCCGTGGCGGTATCGGCCGCGTGACGCGTGCCGTCAACGCCCAAGGCGAGGCCGTGGCACTCAAACAGCTCATCTTGCCGACGCGCGATGAGTTTGACGACGATGCCGCTCACGAGGCGCTGGTCGCCAAGTTCAAGGCGGCGTTTCGCGAGGAATATGAATGCCACCGCGCCCTTTCGGGCCTTAAGGGCTTTCCCCGCCTCTATGGCTGGGGCGAGGTCGACGGTGTGCCTGCAATTGTCATGGAATGGGTCGAGGGCGAGACGCTTGCCCGCTTGCGTTCGCGACTCGCCGTGGACGATGCCGGACGCCTGTCGCCGCTTGTGGCGGCGCGTCTGGGTCGCGACCTGTTCGATCTGCTCTGCCGTATGAGCCTGGTGGGCGAGGGCTTTGTCCATCGCGATATCTCGCCCGCTAATATTATGGTGCGCACGGCGCGTCTACCGCTTGACCGGCAGCTTGCCGAGGGCACCTTTGACCTGTGCCTGATCGACTTTGGCTCGTCGCTGGCGCTCGAGCCTGCGTCGGCCGTGGCCGGTACCGGCGGCAAGGCGTCGTTTACGGAGCGTTATGCCACGCTGCGTCGCGCGACGGTTGCCTATGCCCCGCCCGAGATGCTCACCGACGATATTCCCGACCTGCGCGCTTTGCGTATGTCGCCGGCGATCGACGTCTACGCCGCGGCAAGCACGGTTTACGAGCTCATCGCCGGTGTCGCGCCGTACGAAGTAGCGCCGGGTGCGTCGGGTACTTCGGGCTCGCGCAAAAAGACGCGCGATATTGCCAGCCCTTATCGCCTCAAGATGGATACGCTGCCCGATTATCCCGTCGGCGCCCACGCGCCCGGCTGCGACTTGACGCAATTGCTGCGACGCGAGCCCGATGTGGCACTTGCCGCGGCCGAGCAGGCTCAGCAGCTGGGGCTCGATCCAAATTCCGAGGATCTGCGCGATGCGCTGGCGTTTGTCGACGCTCAGCTCTTCGATGTGGTGATGGCCTGTCTGTCCTGCCATCAGGAAGATCGTCCCGAGCCGGCTGCGGTGGAGGCGGCGCTCTCGGCATTTTGCGACCACTATGCGCAAAATGTCGCCCGCTCGCTTCGCGCCGAGCCGCTCATGCCGTGCCCGATGGAGGTATCGGGGCACACGGCCCGGCGCGCGGCGATGGTTGGTGCGACGGCG
The DNA here is from genome assembly GCF_003437235.1 of Collinsella sp. TF07-1. NCBI lineage: Bacteria > Bacillati > Actinomycetota > Coriobacteriia > Coriobacteriales > Coriobacteriaceae > Collinsella > Collinsella sp. TF07-1. Next base: position 22,102 of record NZ_QSRV01000027.1, on the reverse strand, counting down.
GTATGCGGCGTGCTTTGGGCTGTGGTCGTGGTATCAGCGGCGCTGTTGGCGTCGGGCGCCCATGTGGCGCTCGTCGTGGGACCGCTTATGTGGTCCGGGAAGCTGCCGGCCATTATCGCCGCGCTGGCGTTGGCGCTGCCGGGCGTGGCGGGCATTGCCGCCGGGGCCTTGGCGCGCGATCGCCGTGCGGGATTCCTGCAGGGCGTGTTGGCCCTTTCCGCCTGCGAGGTCCCGGCTCTGGCCGCACTCGCATGTACCGTGTTTTCCCAGCATGGCGTGGCGGGTGGCCTGGTGGCCGCCATAATTGCAACCTATGCGCTCACGTGGTTTTTGCTGGCGATGGGGTTTGCCTTCGAGCTTCCCGTCGTGTCAGCACGACGTGCGAAAACTCCCATGGCGACGCCGCTTGCCGGCGGAGCCGCGGCTGCCCGCGCCTTTGGCGGGCCGGC